>NZ_JBEXQJ010000027.1:0-124934 GCF_040612515.1 Streptomyces sp. NPDC006372
AGCGCGGCCTCCGCCCGGGTGGGGTCGAAGGGATGCCACAGCCGCCACCCCTGCTCCGCCAGCGGCTGCACGGCCTCCCAGTCACGTGAAACAGCGCACCCTCCCACAGCGCCGGCTAACCGATCCCGCGCCATCCCTCCGGATCGACCCCACCCGGCACAGGAGCCCCTTCGTCGTACGGCTGCCGCGTGAACACGAACGATCCGAGGTCCAGGTGGCTCACGGTTCCGTCCGGCCGCCGTAGGGCCTTCAGGAGCTCACCGGCGTAGTAGCCCTCCATCCCGGTCCACGTGCCGTCGCCGTTCGGGCGGAAGCGGGAGCGGCGGCCGCTGCCGGACAGCGGCCCCAGCGATACGAGCCCGTCGGCCATCAGCCGCAGGGCGAAAACATGTGTCCCCCAGTACCACTGCCCCGTCAGCTCCAGCAGCGACGGGTCGACAGCGGTCGCAGGCTTCCACGGGGCGGGGATGCGCGGTTCCGCCTCGGCGACGATGCGGACCAGATCGGCCGCCACGGGGAACAGCAGTGGCCCGGACGTGCTGTTGGCCAGGGCGACCGCGGCCACGTCGTCCTCGACACTGATCATGAGGCACGCGAGGAAGCCGGGCAGCGAGCCAGTGTGGCCGACGAGGGACCGCCCGTTCCGCCGCCTGATCTCCATGCCCAGGCAGTAGGCGTAGCCGCTCGCCACGTCCCCCGCTTCGTGTGGTGCGGCCGGCGTCCTCATCTCCCGCAGCGACTCGGTGCTCAGCACCCGCTCGTCGCCGTTGACCAGGAAGGCCGCGAATTTCGCCAAGTCTCCCGTGGTCGACCACAGTTGACCGGCCGGGGCCATCCGCCCCAGGTCCTCGACGGGCTCGGGGAGCATCACATCGGCCCACGGGTGCACCGCCCAGCCACCGGCATGTGGCGCCTGCGGCCGGACGCTCGTGCGGTGCAGCTCCAGGGGTTCGAGCACTTCGCGCCGAAGGACCTCCTCCCAGGAGGCACCCCGCAGCTTCTCGATGAGTGCGCCGAGCAGCGCGTAACCCGGGTTCGAATAGTGGAACCGGCGACCGGGCGGGGTCAGCAGGTGCTTCTCGCCCAGCACGTCGTCGAGCCCGGGCCGCAAGGACCCCGGGCTCCGCTCCCACCAGGGCCCCGGCGTCTCCGCCGCCAGCCCTCCTGTGTGCGCGAGCAGTTCGGCCACCGTCACCTCCCCCACTCCGGTGCCCGGCAGGTGCTTCTCCAAGGGATCGCCGAGATCCAGTGCGCCCGCGTCGCGCAGCCGAAGGACCAGAACGGCCGTGAAGGTCTTGGTGATCGAGCCGATCCGGTACTGCACGTTCTCGTCCGGCGCATGCCCCTCCACGGAGGTCCGCTCGCCCGTCCACACCGTCTTGCCGTCCCGCACGACGGCCGCGACGAGCGACGGCGCCCGCCCTTCGGCCTGCGCGACGGCGATCCGGTGCAGCAACGCCCGACGCGTGCCGGGGAGGAGCTCTTCCTGAGATGTCGTCATGAGCCCAGTCCACCCGGCCCGACAGCTCCACGTCGAGCACATTCGGCAGGGGATCGCACTGCCGGCCTGTGAGGTCTCAGAGCCGTGCGATACGAGCTTCGATGCCGTCGAGCAGGAAGTCGAGGCCGATCCGGAAAGTCTGGTCGGCGTCCAAGTGGGCGGCATCGCGCACCACCGTGGCCAGCGCAGGGAATCGGCCGGTGGCGAAGGTCCGTTCCAGATAGGGCCCGAGTGAGGCCTGCCACTGCCTCTCGTCCATCCCGGTGGCCCGCTCGGCACGCCGCTCGGCGATCTCCCGACGCACCGCGCCGATCACGTACGCCTTGACCGCGGCGACCATCGGCATGACGTCGTCCAGGTCGACGTCGCCCAAGGCGGCCGCCAAGGTCTCCCCACTGGCCAGTGCGTGCGGTCCGAGCTGAGGTCGGCCGCCCAGTAGATCGGCAAGCCATTCGTGCTCGTGGACGGCGTGCCGAGTGACGTCGGCAAGAGACCGGAGCACCTCTCGCCAGCCGTCTCCGACGGGCCGGATCTCGGCGTGGGCGGCGTCGACCATCAGGTCGAGCAACTCTTCCTTGCTGGCGATGTAGCCGTACAACCGCATCGGGCGGACGTCCAGCGCCGTGGCGACCTTGCGCAACGACACCGCGTCCAGGCCGTCCGCGTCGGCCAGCTGGATCGCCGCCCCCACGATGCGTTCCCGGCTCAACGGGGCCGGTACGGGTCGATTCGGTGGCTCCGGCCTCTCCCACACCAACATGTCGCTGACAATACATCGCATCGGCCGATACAGTGTATCGGGCCGTACGCCGTATCGACTGTACGGACAGATTGCGCAGGCGCATCGAAGGGGGAGCGATCATGACCATTGCCATCGTCGGAGCCGGCCTCGGCGGCCTGGCTCTCGCCCGTGTGCTGCACGTGAACGGCATGGATTCCGTCGTGTACGAACGTGAATCGTCACGCGGAGCGCGCGGCCAGGGCGGCATGCTCGACATCCACTCCGGCCAGCGAGCGCTGCGTGAGGCCGGGCTGATCGACCAGTTCCACGCGATAGCCCGTGGTGAAGGCCAGGACATGCGTCTTCTCGAACCGGACGGCACGCTGCTGCTCCAGGAGGACACGCCCGACGACGCCCCGCTCGACCGGCCCGAGGTCGACCGCGCCGATCTGCGCGACCTGCTGCTCGACTCCCTCCCGGAGAGCGTGGTGCGCTGGGGCCACGCCTTCACATCCGCCGACAACGGCCTGCTGCACTTCGCCGACGGCAGCACGGCGACGTACGACCTGCTGGTCGGCGCGGACGGCGCACAGTCCCGGGTCCGCGCGCTGCTCACCGACGCCCGCCCGGCGCATATCGGCCAGAACGTCGTCGAGATCGGCATTCCCGACATCGACCGCACACACCCCGACCTCGCGGAGATGGTCGGGCGCGGCAACTACTGGGTGCTCGGCAACGGAGTGTCCCTGGCGGCGCAGCGCAACGGCGACGGCCGCGTTCGCATCGGCATCAGCTTCTACCACACCGACGAGGACTGGTTCACCACCAGCGGGATACCGTTCGACGACCCGGCCGCCGCCCGGGCGCGGCTGATCGACCTGCTTCCCGGCTGGCACCCACGGTTCACCGCGCTCATCGCGGCTTGCGACGACACGGTCGTGCCGCGGTCGATCACCACCCTCCCGGTCGGCCTGACCTGGCCGTCGACGCCCGGCGTCACACTGCTCGGCGATGCCGCGCACCTGATGCCGCCGGTGGGAGAGGGCGCCAACATGGCGCTGCTCGACGGCGCCGCGCTCGGTCTCGCGCTGGCCGCTCACCCGGACGACTTCGCCGCTGCCGTCAAGGAATACGAACGCGAGATGTTCGAACGCACCAGCGCTGCCGCCCGGATGTCCGCGGATGTGCAGAAACTGCTGATGTCGCCGGATGCCGCGCAGAAATTGCTCGCATTCTTCCGACCGGACGGAAACTGAGACCCCACGCGGTCTGCCGGGGTCTCCGTTCAGGACCGTCCGGGCGTGGCGGACATCGGAGCCTCAGCTTCCTGTCGCTTCCTCGGCGGTCTGCCCCGGCCGGAGCAGACCGCCGGGCGGATCAGCGCAGTCCGGCGAAGAGATCGTTCTCGGGTGTGGCCGCGCCGGTGGTGTCCCGGACACGTACGAAGGTCTCCATGCCCATCAACTCGCCGAACCTCTCCTTGCCCATCCTGAGGAAGAAGATGTTCTCGCCCTGACTGGCGTGCGCGGCCAACGCGTCGAACTTCTGACCGCTGAACGCGGTGGTGTCCACCCACGTGGTGATCTCGTCGTCGGGGAGGCCGATCTCGGCCAGCGCGGCGGCCTCGGCCGGATCCGGCTCCGGCATGTCCTCATGAAACTCGCGCATGATCTCGCCGAACCGCTGCATCATCGAGCGGGGCATCGTGGTCCAGTACACCTTCGGTGTCAGAGCGGTCATCTCCAGCGCCGCCATCGTGATGCGGTGGGCCTGGATGTGGTCGGGGTGACCATAGAAGCCGTTCTCGTCGTAGGTGACGACCACATCAGGTCGGTAGTGCCGCATGAGTTCCGCGAGTCGGGCCGCGCCTTCCTGCACGGGGGTCTGCCAGAAGGATCCGGGGGCGTCGTTGCTCGGCCAGCCCACCATTCCGGAGTCGGCATAGTCGAGCATCTCCAGATCGCTGATCTTCAGGACCTCACAGCTCGCCTCGAGTTCGCGACGCCGCATCGAGGCGACCGCCGCCGGATCGTGCCCCGGATCGCCCGGCTTGACGCCCCCCGGTCCGTCACCGCAACCGCCGTCGGTACACGTCACGAGAACCGTGCGGATGCCTTCCGCCGCGTACCGCGCGAGGACCCCTCCGGTTCCGGTGGCCTCGTCGTCGGGGTGGGCGTGCACTGCCATGAGCGTCAAGGGCCGGTCAGTCATGAGACAGTCCTCCTGCAGAAATGCGTCGTGGTCCGAGGGAGCGGCGTGCGTACCGCGTCCCGGGGCCCGGGCCCTGCTGGGGTGGACGATCTCGATCTCCGTGTTCCCCCGCCCATGCGGCGCCGGTCCCTCGCTCGATGCAACTGTGCCGACCGGACCGGCTGTTCCCGGCGGAGACACGAGAGCGACCGGATCAGGTCTGCGCCATGTCCACGAAGCGCGAGTAGTGGCCCTGGAAGGCGACCGTGATCGTCGCCGTCGGGCCGTTTCGGTGCTTGGCCACGATCAGGTCGGCCTCGCCCGCACGCGGCGACTCCTTCTCGTAGGCGTCCTCACGGTGCAACAGGATGACCATGTCGGCGTCCTGCTCGATGGAGCCGGACTCACGCAGGTCGGAGACCATGGGCTTCTTGTCCGTGCGCTGTTCGGGACCACGGTTCAGCTGGGAGAGCGCGATGACCGGGATCTCCAGCTCCTTGGCCAGCAGCTTGAGGTTACGGGACATGTCCGAGACCTCCTGCTGACGGCTCTCGGCCCGCTTGGAGCCACCGGACTGCATCAGCTGGAGGTAGTCGATGACCACCAGCCTGAGGTCGTTGCGCTGCTTGAGGCGGCGGCACTTGGCGCGGATCTCCATCATCGACAGGTTCGGGGAGTCGTCGATGTAGAGCGGGGCCGCCGAGACGTCCGGCATCCGCCGGGCCAGACGCGTCCAGTCCTCGTCCGTCATCGTGCCGGACCGCATGTGGTGCAGGGCGACCCGGGCCTCGGCGGACAGCAGACGCATCGCGATCTCGTTGCGCCCCATCTCGAGCGAGAAGATCACGCTCGGCAGGTTGTTCTTGATCGAGCAGGCCCGCGCGAAGTCGAGGGCGAGCGTGGACTTACCCATGGCAGGACGCGCGGCGATGACGATCATCTGGCCCGGGTGCAGGCCGTTGGTGAGCGAGTCGAAGTCCGTGAACCCCGTGGGCACGCCGGTCATCTCACCGCTGCGCGAGCCGATCGCCTCGATCTCGTCGAGCGCGCCTTCCATGATGTCGCCGAGCGGCAGGTAGTCCTCGCTGGTGCGCTGCTCGGTGACCGCATAGACCTCCGCCTGGGCGCGGTTGACGATCTCGTCGACGTCGTCGTCGGCCGCGTATCCCATCTGCGTGATGCGCGTACCGGCCTCGACCAGGCGGCGCAGGACGGCACGCTCATGGACGATCTCCGCGTAATAGGCGGCGTTGGCCGCCGTGGGGACCGTCTGGACCAGGGTGTGCAGATACGAGGCCCCGCCGACCTTGTTGATCTCGCCGCGCTTGGTGAGTTCGGCGGCGATCGTGATGGGGTCGGCCGGCTCGCCCTTGGCGTAGACGTCCAGGACCGCCTGGTAGATCGTCTCGTGGGCCGGCTTGTAGAAGTCGTGGCCCTTGAGGATCTCCACGACGTCGGCGATGGCGTCCTTGGACAGGAGCATGCCGCCGAGGACGGACTGCTCCGCATCGATGTCCTGCGGCGGTACCCGCTCGAATGCCGGGCTGCCGCCGCCGTCCCAGTTTCCGTCGTCCCTGCCGCGCTCGTGCTGTTCGTCGCGACCCCGGGCCCCGTCGCCTCGCCGGCGGGAGGCGGGCAGACGATCACTGGGTCCGCTGTCGGCCCACGGGTCGTCCAAGGGCTCGGAAATGCTCACCGAGCCACCTCCTCCCGTCCGCCGCAGCAGACCTCGCCGTGCCCCTCTTTTCTACGGCACGGCACTGACAAATGAGAGGCCCAACTCCGGTGAACAGGCGCCGGTTTTGTGACGCTTTGAAAGCCGGCGGACGGAGCGGGCGCCGAACCACGTTAGGCCTGTCGGCACCGTCAGCCAATCTGGTTATCCACAGGCCATGTGGACGACGGCCCCAATGCTGTGGAGAACTCCTCGAAACCTGTGCACGACCCGGTGGACAGCCCTGTGAACAAGCTCCGGGTTCACGCAAGGAGACCACGCTGACCTGCAGCTTTGCCATCCACCGGCTGTGCAGAAGAAAAACTTCCCCACCCGGCTCAAGATCGCTTCGAATGGTGCACAGCAGTGCGCACCCCAGGACGCAAAGTAAGGACCGCAAAGGCTTTGCATCTCTTACCTGTGGACGATTAGATTGGTGCACATGACACAGGCCCCCGCGCGCCGCCCAGCCGGCCGGAGACAGCACGACCGAGAGATCGTCGCGCTGGCCGTGCCGGCCTTCGGCGCCCTCGTCGCCGAACCCCTCTTCCTCATAGCCGACACCGCCATCGTCGGCCATCTGGGCACGGCCCAGCTCGCCGGTCTCGGCGTCGCCTCGGCCCTGTTGCTGACCGCCGTCAGCGTCTTCGTCTTCCTCGCCTACGCCACGACGGCGTCGGTGGCCCGTCGCGTCGGAGCCGGCGATCTCCAGGCCGCCATCCGCCAGGGCATGGACGGCATCTGGCTGGCACTGCTCCTCGGAGCCGCCCTCGTCACCATCACCCTGCCGACGGCGCCCGCCCTTGTGAATCTGTTCGGCGCGTCGGAGGCGGCGGCCCCCTACGCGACCACGTATCTGCGCATCTCCATACTCGGCATCCCGGCCATGCTCGTCGTCCTCGCTGCGACCGGCCTGCTGCGCGGTCTACAGGACACGAAGACTCCGCTCTACGTCGCCGTCGCCGGCTTCGTCGCCAACGGTGCTCTGAACGCGGGGCTCGTCTACGGCGCCGACCTGGGCATCGCCGGCTCCGCCTGGGGCACCGTCATCGCCCAGTGCGGCATGGCAGCGGTCTACCTCGCGGTGGTGCTGCGCGGTGCGCGCAAGCACGGTGCCTCACTGCGTCCGGACGCCGCCGGGATCAGGGCCTCCGCACAGGCCGGTGTGCCCCTGCTGGTACGCACCCTCTCCCTGCGAGCGGTCCTGTTGATCGCCACAGCGGTCGCCGCCCGTCTCGGGGATGCCGACATCGCGGCTCACCAGATCATCTTGTCCCTGTGGAACCTGCTCGCGTTCGCTCTCGACGCCATCGCCATCGCGGGGCAGGCCATCATCGGGCGCTACCTCGGAGCCGGTGACACCCAGGGCGCTCGGGAAGCCTGTCGTCGCATGGTGGAGTGGGGTATCGCCGTCGGCGTCGTCCTCGGGGTCTTGGTGGTTCTCACCCGACCGGCGTTCCTCCCCCTGTTCACCAGTGACTCCGCGGTCAAGGACGCGGCGCTGCCCGCCCTCGTGATCGTCGCCCTCTCCCAGCCGATCTCCGGCATCGTCTTCGTCCTGGACGGGGTTCTGATGGGCGCCGGTGACGGCCCCTATCTGGCCTGGGCGATGCTGCTCACCCTGGCGGTCTTCACGCCCGTCGCCCTGCTGGTTCCGGTACTGGGCGGTGGACTCACCGCCCTCTGGGCCACCATGACGCTGATGATGACCGTGCGGATGCTGACCTTGTGGGCCCGGACCCGTTCAGGCCGCTGGATCGTGACCGGTGCGACCCGCTGATGAGCGCGACCCGCTGACCGCCCGGCTCGGCAGACCTGTTTCACGTGAAACACCACGTTTCACGTGAAACACAAACGACGAGGGGGCCGCATCCCGAAGGATGCGGCCCCCTCGCTCACTGCGCGAGCGAGCGCGGCACTCAGGCCGCGACGACCTCGATGCTGACCTTGGCGTCAACCTCGGGGTGCAGACGCACGGACGTCTGGTGGGCGCCCAGCGACTTGATCGGCGTACCGACCTCGATGCGGCGCTTGTCGACCTCGGGGCCACCGGCAGCCTTGATCGCCGAGGCGATGTCGGCCGGGGTGACGGAACCGAAGAGGCGACCGGCGTCGCCGGCACGGACGGCCAGGCGGACCTTGACGCCCTCGAGCTGGGCCTTCACCTGGTTGGCCTGCTCGATGGTCTGGATCTCGTGGATCTTGCGAGCACGACGGATCTGCTCGACGTCCTTCTCGCCACCCTTGGTCCAGCGGATCGCGAACTTCCGCGGGATGAGGTAGTTGCGAGCGTAGCCGTCCTTGACGTCGACGACGTCGCCGGCGGCGCCGAGGCCGGAGACCTCGTGGGTAAGGATGATCTTCATGAGTCGGTCACCCTTTCCTTAGCGCGCGGTGGACGTGTAGGGCAGCAGCGCCATCTCACGGCTGTTCTTGACGGCCGTGGCGACGTCACGCTGGTGCTGCGTGCAGTTGCCGGTCACGCGGCGGGCACGGATCTTGCCGCGGTCGGAAATGAACTTCCGCAGCATGTTCGTGTCCTTGTAGTCCACGTACGTGACCTTGTCCTTGCAGAAAGCGCAGACCTTCTTCTTCGGCTTGCGCACAGGCGGCTTAGCCATGGTGATTCTCCTGTGTGATCAAGAAGTGTGAGTGCGAACCCGCCCCTAGAAGGGGGGCTCGTCCGAGTAGCCGCCGCCGCTGCCGCCGGAGTTTCCACCCCAGCCGCCGCCACCGCCCTGCTGGCCACCGGCGGGAGCGCCGGTCGCCCACGGGTCGTCGGCGGGAGCGCCGCCGCCCTGCTGGCCGCCACCGGGGCCGCCGCCCCAGCCGCCGCCACCCTGGCCGCCACCGCCACCGCCGCCGTAACCACCCTGGCCGCCCTGGCCACCGCGACCGGTGGTCTTGGTGACCTTGGCCGTGGCGTTGCGCAGGCTGGCGCCGACTTCCTCGACGTCCAGCTCGTAGACCGTGCGCTTGACACCCTCACGGTCCTCGTAGGACCGCTGCTTCAGCCGGCCCTGCACGATGACGCGCATGCCTCGCTGGAGCGACTCGGCGACGTTCTCCGCCGCCTGACGCCAGACCGAGCAGGTCAGGAAGAGGCTCTCGCCGTCCTTCCACTCGTTCGTCTGGCGGTCGAAGGTGCGGGGAGTGGACGCGACACGGAACTTCGCGACCGCCGCACCGGAGGGGGTGAAGCGCAGCTCGGGGTCGTCGACAAGATTGCCGACGACCGTGATGACGGTCTCGCCTGCCATGGGGGAACCTCTCGGCGGGTTTGCTGCTGGCTGCTTGTTGCTGCTACTCGGATCCCGGGATCAGCTGAGCGGGAGAGCTCAGTGGGTCTCGGGGCGGAGGACCTTGGTCCGGAGGACCGACTCGTTCAGGTTCATCTGGCGGTCGAGCTCCTTGACGACCGCAGGCTCGGCCTGCAGGTCGATGACCGAGTAGATGCCCTCGGGCTTCTTCTTGATCTCGTACGCGAGACGACGACGGCCCCAGGTGTCGACCTTCTCAACCTTGCCGCCGCCATCACGGACGACGGAAAGGAAGTTCTCGATCAGCGGAGAGACAGCGCGCTCCTCGACATCGGGGTCGAGGATGACCATCACCTCGTAGTGACGCATGTGGAACCCACCTCCTTTGGACTCAGCGGCCACGGTCGTTCCGTGGCAGGAGGGTTGTGATGCGTTGTGATGCGTAGGCAACGGTATCGGCCACCACTGACAATCGGGGGTTCCGTGGAGAAGCCCTGACGTGACATGGGCAGACACCGGTGCGGACGGTACAGAGTACCCGCACAGCGGCTTGCGGTTGAAATCAGGCCGCGTGGGCAGCCAATCTGTACACATCGGGTGTGTATGGCGCTACGATGCGCCGCCTTTCGCAGGAGGTGCCCTATGGCACAGGCATTGCGACCCAACACCGCCGGCGGCCTCTTCGCCACGGACGGAAAGCCCCACCCCCTCCAGGCCACGTTTCTCGCGGTGACTCTGGTGCTGGGCGTCACGTCGTTCATCTCGGCACTCGTCGACGACGACCTGCACCTGCTCAGCTCCTGGACCGGCCTGGTGGGCATTCTCACCGGGGCTTACGGCCAGTGGATCTCGGAGACGACCCGTGAGCGCTTCGGACTGATCCTCGGCCTCGGCGCGGCGGGCGTCGGGTTCTTCCTGGGCATGGCGCACGGCGGCCTGTTCGGCGGTCTCATCGACTGACGCCAGGGAACACCTCCTCCTGAACATCGCATGGCGCCCCGGCCGCTCACGGGCCGGGGCGCGGGTGCCGTACGCCCAACCGGCGCGCTCCCAAGGCGCAGTAGGCTTCGCGCGAGAGCCGGAGCCCCTGACCCCATGGGGACACACCAGCCCGAGGAGCGCCCCGAATGAGCCTGACCCTGAGGACCATCAGCCGCGAGCAGCATCTGGCGTACATCCAGAGCCTGCCGTCCGCGAGCCACATGCAGGTCCCGGCCTGGGCTGATGTCAAGGCGGAATGGCGCTCCGAGAACCTCGGCTGGTTCGACGACAGGACCGGCGAGATGGTCGGTGCCGGCCTGGTCCTCTACCGGCAGCTGCCCAAGATCAAGCGCTATCTCGCCTACCTGCCCGAGGGCCCGGTCATCAACTGGTTCGCGCCGAATCTGCAGGACTGGATCGAGCCGATGCTGGCGCACCTGAAGCAGCAGGGCGCCTTCTCCGTGAAGATGGGCCCGCCGGTGATCATCCGGCGCTGGGAGGCCTCCTCCATCAAGCAGGGCATCCAGAACCCGGACGTCAAGCGCCTGCGCGACATCGAGGCCGATCACATCGAGCCGCGCGCTTTCGAGGTCGCCGACAAGCTGCGCCGCATGGGGTGGCAGCAGGGCGAGGACGGCGGCGCCGGCTTCGGCGACGTCCAGCCCCGCTATGTCTTCCAGGTACCACTGGCCAACCGCTCCCTGGAAGAGGTCCACAAGAACTTCAACCAGCTGTGGCGCCGCAACATCAAGAAGGCCGAGAAGGCCGGTGTCGAGGTCGTCCAGGGCGGCTACCAGGACCTCGAGGAATGGCAGCGGCTGTACGAGATCACGGCTGTGCGCGACCACTTCCGGCCGCGTCCGCTGTCCTACTTCCAGCGCATGTGGACGGCCCTCAACACCGAGGACCCCAACCGCATGCGGCTGTACTTCGCCCGTCACAACGGCGTGAACCTGTCGGCGGCGACGATGCTGATCGTCGGCGGGCACGTCTGGTACTCCTACGGCGCCTCCGACAACATCGGCCGTGAGGTGCGGCCCTCGAACGCGATGCAGTGGCGGATGCTGCGCGACGCCTACGCGCTCGGCGCCACCGCCTACGACCTGCGCGGCATCTCCGACTCGCTGGACGAGACCGACCACCTCTTCGGCCTGATCCAGTTCAAGGTGGGCACGGGCGGCCAGGCCGCCGAGTACCTGGGCGAGTGGGACTTCCCGCTGAACAAGCTGCTGCACAAGGCGCTCGACATCTACATGTCGCGCCGCTGACGTCACGTCAGTGCTTCTATACCTCTGACAACGGCAACCTCTGACAACGGCAACCGCTGACACACGGCAACCGCTGATACACGGCGACCACGAGAAAGGTTCCAGGTCCGGCCATGGCGCTCACGCTCTACGTCGACACCGCGCGCTGGCGGGCGCACCACAAGCACGTGCAGGAGCAGTTCCCCGGTCTCGTGCCGGTCTGCAAGGGCAACGGCTACGGCTTCGGGCACGAGCGGCTGGCGGAGGAGGCCACGCGGCTGGGCTCGGACGTCCTCGCCGTCGGCACCACGTACGAGGCCGCCCGGATCAAGGACTGGTTCGGCGGTGATCTGCTGGTGCTGACGCCGTACCGGCGCGGCGAGGAGCCGGTGCCGCTGCCCGACCGGGTCATCCGCTCGGTCTCGTCGATAGACGGCGTGTACGGCCTGGTCGGTGCCCGTGTGGTGATCGAGGTGATGTCCTCGATGAAGCGGCACGGCATCAGCGAGCAGGACCTGCCCCAGCTGCACGCGGCCATCGAGAACGTCCGCCTGGAGGGCTTCGCCATCCACCTGCCGCTGGACCGCACCGACGGCTCGGACGCGGTCGAGGAGGTCATCGGCTGGATGGACCGGCTGCGTGCGGCCCGGCTGCCCCTGCACACCATGTTCGTCAGCCACCTCAAGGCCGAGGAACTCGCCCGGCTCCAGCAGCAGTTCCCGCAGACGCGCTTCCGTGCCCGCATCGGCACACGGCTGTGGCTGGGGGACCACGAGGCCACCGAGTACCGCGGAGCGGTCCTGGACGTCTCGCGCGTCGCCAAGGGCGAGCGCTTCGGCTACCGGCAGCAGAAGGCGGCCTCCGACGGCTTCCTGGTGGTCGTGGCGGGCGGTACGTCGCACGGGGTGGGGCTGGAGGCTCCCAAGGCGCTGCACGGCGTCATGCCGCGTGCCAAGGGCGTCGCCCGGGCCGGCCTCGCCACGGTCAACCGGAACCTTTCCCCGTTCGTCTGGGGCGGCAAGCAGCGCTGGTTCGCCGAGCCGCCGCACATGCAGGTGTCGATCCTGTTCGTGCCCTCGGACGCACCGGAGCCGAAGGTCGGCGAGGAACTGGTGGCCCATCTGCGGCACACCACCACGCAGTTCGACCGCATCGTGGACCGCTGAGCGGCCCGCGCACAGTACGTCGGCGCAACACAGCGAGAAGGCCGTACACGGTTCTCCGTGTACGGCCTTACGCGTTTCCCGGACGACCTCTCGGGGCCGTTCGCTCAGAGCGAACCGCCCGTCGTGCCCGGCTTGCCCCACTCGACCGGCGGCCCGTCGAACTGGGCCGCCTCGTGCCGCCGGGGGCGGGCCGCAGGGCCGACGACGAAGACGTCCTCGGCACCGTCGAGCACTCCGCCCGAGGGATCGTCGGCCCCGGACCTGCGGACCGGATCCCGATCCGGCATGAAGATGTCGCGCACGATCATGACGCACAGGTACAGCGTGCCCAGCAGGTGCAGGCCGATGGCCCAGTGGTAGCCGTCGGTGGGCAGCCCCTTGTGGGCGTCTCCACTGGTCGTGTACGCGAGGTACAGCCAGATGCCCAGGAAGTACGCCACCTCACAGGTTTGCCAGATCAGGAAGTCCCGCCACTTCGGCCGGGCGAGGGCGGCCAGAGGCACTAGCCACAGGACGTACTGCGGTGAGTAGACCTTGTTGGTGAGGATGAACGCCGCGACGATCAGGAAGGCGAGCTGGGCGAACCGCGGGCGCCGTGGGGCGGTCAGCGCGAGCACCGCGACAACTACGCAAGCCACCAGCATCAGCAGCGTGGCGAGCGTGTTGACGGTGTCGGTGCTGAGCGGGTCGTCCGAGTTCTGCGCCAGGATCAGCCAGAAGGAGCCGAAGTCCACGCCCCGCTCCTGGCTGAACGTGTAGAACTTCGACCAGCCGTCGAACGCGAACAGCATCACCGGCCCGTTCACCACGACCCACGCGGCGACGGCACCCCCCAGAGCCGTCCCGAACTGCCGCCACTTGCCGGCCCGCCAGCACAGCACGAGCAGCGGCCCGAGAATCAGGAACGGATAGAGCTTGGCAGCCGTGGCGAGCCCCAGCAGGACGCCGAAGGCGAGGGAGCGGCCACGGGACCACATCAGCATCGCCGCGGCCGTCAGAGCGACCGCCAGCAGGTCCCAGTTGATCGTCGCCGTCAGCGCGAAGGCGGGCGCGAGGGCGACCAGCAGACCGTCCCAGGGACGCCGGGCGTGGGTACGGGTCACACAGACGGCGATGATCGCCGCACACGCCATGAGCATCCCGGCATTGACCATCCAGTACCACTGCTCCTGGTCCTGGATGGTGCCGCTGCCGGGCGTGAGCCAGGAGGCGACTTCCATGAAGACACCGGTCAGCACCGGGTACTCCAGGTACTGCATGTCGCCGGGGAGCTTGTCGAAGTACGGCACGAGCCCGTCGGCGAAGCCCCGCCCCTGGTAGAGGTGCGGGATGTCCGAATAGCACGCATGCGTGTACTGCGAGCTGGCACCGAAGAACCACGCGCCGTTGTAGCAGGGCGCCTTCTGAACCAGTCCGAGGGCGAACATGCCGATCGCCACCAGCGCGATCACCCGCACAGGAGTCCACCAGGACGTCCCGAGCAGAGCACGCCGCCCGAGCGGGCCACCGATCAGCTCGCTGCCGGCCGCGGCGACGCCGTCCTCCTGGGTCGGCCGCACCGGGTCCGGCTCATGGACGCTCGTCTGCGTCGATTCTGCACTGGCCATGCCGCACATCCTGCCGTACGCGTCTGTCAAAACACCGAGGGCCGCCGCACCAGGTGGTGCGGCGGCCCGTGTTTCACGTGAAACAACCTCGCGTTTCACGTGAAACACCCAAGCCGGGCAATCGGTCGGCTATCCGCCGGGGCCTCCGAAGAGGCCTCCGTTGCCATTGCCTCTGCTGTTGCCGCCGTCCACGTTGGTATCGGTCGGTGTGGGCGTGGAGGTCACCCCTCCGTCCGTGCCGCCGTTGTCCTGACCACCATTCTCCGTGCCGCCGTCGCTCTCGCAGCCGAAGAACCCGCAGGTGTCGGTCGGCGACGGCGACGGAGAGGAGCTCTCGCTGGGCGTCGGGCTCGGCGACTCGGTCACCGTTTCGCTGGGCTCCACGCTCGGCGTCGGCTTCGGCGTCGGAGCGCCCACCTCGTCCTGGATCACACCGATCTTCTCGGCCTCCGGGAAGCCCAGGTCGGTCTCGCCCTTCAGCGCGGCCTTCATGTACTCGGTCCACACCTGGGTGGGAGTGTCACCACCGTGGATGGACTCCTCACCCGCCGTGCCGTTCATGGAGAGCAGCTTGGCGCTCTTGGGATCCTCACGGAACATCGCGACCGAGGTCGACAGCTGCTGGGTGTAGCCGACGAACCAGGCCGACTTGTTCTCGTCCGTGGTACCGGTCTTACCGGCCGCCGTACGGCCCAGGGCCAGGGCGTTCTTGCCCGTACCGTTCTGGACGACGTTCTCCAGAACGTTCGTGACGTTGTTCGCCACCTTCTCGGGCATCGCCTGCGTGATCCTCGGCTTCTCGAAGCCGGGAACCTCCTGCCCGTTGGACTTGACGCTCGTCACCGAGTACGGAGCGGCCTGCTTGCCGGCGGCGGCGAACGTCGCGTAGGCGTCGGCCATGCGGATCGCGCTGGGAGTCGACGTACCGAGCGCGAACGACGGGTTGAGCGTGGCGAAGCTGGAGTCCAGGATGCCCGCCTTCTCGGCCACGTCCCGTACGTTCCTCATCCCCACGTCCATACCGAGCTGCACGAACGGGGTGTTGACGGACTGCTCCATCGCCTTGCGCAAGGAGATGTAGCCCCAGGGGTGGTCGCTCTCGTTCTCCTGGAAGAACGGCGTGTTGTCCTTCTTCAGCACGTACGTGCCGTCGTTGTTCCGGACCTTGAGATGGTCGTTGCCGTTGTACTTGCTGAGCGGCGAGAGAGGGCTGCCATCGGTCCGATAGGTGCCGTGCTCCATGGCGGCGGCCAGCACGAACGGCTTCCACGTCGAACCGACGGGGACACCGGCGGTGTCCGCGTTGTTGTTGAAGTGGCCGTTGTTGTAGCCGGCACCGCCGTAGAGCGCGACGATCGCGCCGTCCTTGGGCTTCACCGACGCAGCGCCGAACTGGACGTGCTTGTCCAGCTCGCGCTTCTCCGGGTCGAGCTTCTCCTTCTCGACCTTCTTGACGGCCTTGGCCAGCGCTTCGACCTTGTCCTTCTGGAAGGTCGTCTTGATCTGGTAGCCGCCCTGGTCGAACTGCTTCTCCGTGATGTCGGAGTGATTCAGGACGTACTTCTTGGCGGTGTCCGCCAGGTAGCCGATCTGGCCGCTCATGCCCTTGGTCGCCTTGCGGTCCTGGGGCATGGGGTACTTCTTGATGGCGTCCTGGTACTCCTTGTCGGTGATCCTCTTGTCGTTGTGCATCTGCTCGAGGATCCAGCCCCAACGCGCCTGGGAACGCTTGCGGTTGGCATCGCGGGTCGCCGTGGGGTCGATGCCCTCGTTGCCCGCCGGGTCGTAGTAGGTCGGGCCCTTGAGCAGCGCGGCCAGGAAGGCGCACTCGCCCGGCGTGAGGTCCTTCGCTTCCTTGCCGTAGTAGGCCTGGGCGGCGGCCTGGATGCCGTAGGCGCCACGGCCGTAGTACGAGGTGTTCAGGTAGCCCTGGAGGATCTCCGGCTTGGAGAGCTTGGTGCCCACCTTGATGGAGATGAACATTTCCTTGAACTTACGGGTGACCGTCTGTTCCTGGCTCAGGTAGGTGTTCTTGACGAACTGCTGGGTGATCGTCGAACCACCCTGCGTGTCGCCGCCCCGGGCCATGTTCGCCAGAGCCCGTGCGATGCCCATGGGGTCTACGCCGGAGTCCTGGTAGAAGCTCTTGTTCTCGGCCGAGATCACGGCCCACTGCATGGCCTCGGGGATCCGGTCGATCGTGACGTTCTGCCGGTTCTGGCCGCTGCCCGACGCCACCATCTGGCTGCCGTCGGCCCAGTAGTAGACGTTGTTCTGCGACAGCGCCGCCGCGTTCTCCTCGTTGGGGACGCCCACCATGGCGTACCCGATACCCGCCACGGCCACCAGGCTCCCGATGAAACCGATGCACAGGCCGGAGATGAGCTTCCAGGAGGGCATCCAGCGGCGCCAGCCGTACTTACCGGCCCGCGGATAGTCGATCAGCCGCTTCTTGTCATACATGACCGCGCCGGCATTGCCCCGTCCGGGCCCGTTCGGCCCGCCGGGAGCGGCGCGCCGGCCGCCACGGGGTGGTTCGGCCGCTCTACGGCGACCGCCCCCACTTCTCTGCGCCGCACGCCGGGCCTCGGCACGGCCGCCGTACGCACGCTCCTCACCCCCCGAGCCGTAGGAGTCCGACCCATAGGAGTCGGACGGAGACCCGGTGGCGCCTCGCGGTGCCGCACGGCGGCCGGAGGACGAACCGGACTGGCCGCGTCGGGCCGCGGCACGTCCGCCTCCCTGCGGCTGCGGCGGTTTGCGACGGTGCTCGCTCATCGAACGACTACTCCTCGGGCAGGCGCACCCTTGCGCGCCTGGAAACGGCGGCTGGTTTCCGGTCCCCCCGAAGTACGGATGCGGTCGGCTCCGCATTCATCGGTCCCGCGTGCACCCGTACTACACCGAAGACGACGACGCTCTCAGGCGTCACTCGGTTCCCGGCGATGGTCATGGCGCACAGACTACGCACCGCCAAAACCTGCCGAGGCCCGAAGTTCACCGCAAATCAGGCAACTCGCGTCCGGCGAATCGGTGATGTGATCCCGTTCACCACACCTCCCCTTGTCGCATCCGGAAGGCCGTTCTATCGTCGAGATGTATCGAGTCGATACATCCGCTCGACACATCGGTCCGAGACATCGGTACGAGACACGGGTACCGCGGCAGAGAGGAGGCGACGATGAGCCGGCGATCCGGGATCCTCGAGTTCGCCGTACTCGGCCTGCTCCGTGAATCTCCGATGCACGGCTATGAGCTGCGTAAACGGCTCAACACGTCGCTGGGTGTGTTCCGTGCGTTCAGCTACGGGACGCTCTATCCCTGCCTCAAGACGCTGGTCGCCAACGGCTGGTTGATGGAGGAACCGGCGCCCGACGCCGAGACCGCGCCCCTCACCGGCCGCCGCGCAAAGATCGTCTACCGGTTGACGGCGGAAGGTAAGGAACACTTCGAGCAGCTGCTCTCGCAGACCGGGCCCGACGCGTACGAGGACGAGACCTTCGCAGCCCGTTTCGCATTCTTCGGGCAAACCTCACGCGACGTCCGCATGCGCGTTCTGGAGGGCCGGCGCAGCCGGCTGGAGGAGCGTCTGGAGAAGATGCGCATCTCCCTGGCCCGGACCCGCGAGCGACTCGACGACTACACGCTTGAGCTCCAGCGCCACGGGATGGAGTCCGTGGAGCGCGAGGTGCGCTGGCTGAACGAGCTCATCGAGAGCGAACGGGCGGGGCGGGACCTGAAGGGTTCCGCCCCGGGGGAGCCCGCTTCGCGTGACACCACATCTGGAGCGTCGGGCGGCCTGCCCCGGCCGGGGGGCGACCCCAGGCCGGATACGCCCGACGACACCGCCACGTGAGAGCCCCCTCAAGGGCCTCACTCGTACACACAGGGAGCAACCGGAATGGGTTCGGTTCGCGTAGCCATCGTCGGTGTGGGCAACTGCGCCGCATCGCTGGTGCAGGGAGTCGAGTACTACAAGGACGCCGACCCGGCGTCCAAGGTGCCGGGCCTGATGCACGTCCAGTTCGGCGACTACCACGTACGCGACGTCGAGTTCGTCGCCGCGTTCGACGTGGACGCCAAGAAGGTCGGGCTCGACCTCGCGGACGCCATCGGCGCCTCCGAGAACAACACCATCAAGATCTGCGACGTGCCCCGCACCGGCGTGACGGTCCAGCGCGGCCACACCCTGGACGGCCTCGGCCGGTACTACCGCGAGACCATCGAGGAGTCCGCCGAGGAGCCGGTCGACGTCGTCCAGGTCCTCAAGGACAAGCAGATCGACGTCCTCGTCTGCTACCTGCCCGTGGGCTCCGAGGACGCGGCGAAGTTCTACGCCCAGTGCGCCATCGACGCCAAGGTCGCCTTCGTCAACGCCCTCCCGGTCTTCATCGCCGGCACCAAGGAGTGGGCGGACAAGTTCACCGAGGCGGGTGTCCCGATCGTCGGCGACGACATCAAGTCGCAGGTCGGCGCCACCATCACGCACCGCGTCATGGCGAAGCTGTTCGAGGACCGGGGCGTCGTCCTGGACCGCACGATGCAGCTCAACGTCGGCGGCAACATGGACTTCAAGAACATGCTCGAGCGCGACCGCCTCGAGTCGAAGAAGATCTCCAAGACGCAGGCCGTCACCTCCCAGATCCGCGACCGCGAACTGGGCGAGGGCAATGTCCACATCGGCCCGTCCGACTACGTGGCCTGGCTGGACGACCGCAAGTGGGCCTACGTCCGTCTCGAGGGCCGCGCCTTCGGTGACGTCCCGCTGAACCTGGAGTACAAGCTGGAGGTCTGGGACTCCCCGAACTCCGCCGGCGTCATCATCGACGCCCTGCGCGCCGCGAAGATCGCCAAGGACCGCGGCATCGGCGGCCCCGTGCTCTCCGCGTCGAGCTACTTCATGAAGTCCCCGCCCGTGCAGTACTTCGACGACGAGGCCCGCGTGAACGTCGAGAAGTTCATCAAGGGTGAGGTCGAGCGCTGACGCGCCCCAACGAGTCGCTCCTGCCAGGGCTGTGAGGGTCCCCGGGTCGCATGACCCGGGGACCCTCCCCGTATGTGAGGCTGTGCCCCATGGCCGTCGTCCGTGACCTGCGCGTCCTGTTGCGCTTCCAGGGCTTCCGGCGTCTGCTCGCCGTGCGGCTGATCTCCCAGGGCGCCGACGGCGTCTACCAGGTCGCGCTCGCCGCGTACGTCGTCTTCTCACCGGAGAAGCAGACCTCGGCGGCCGCGGTCGCCTCCGCGATGGCGGTGCTGCTGCTCCCGTACTCCCTCGTCGGCCCCTTCGCCGGTGTCCTGCTGGACCGCTGGCGGCGTCGTCAGGTCCTGCTTCACGGCAGCCTGCTGCGCGCCCTGCTGGCGTCCGCGACCGCCCTGCTGATCCTCAGTCCGGCCCCGGACTGGCTCTTCTACGTCTCCGCCCTGTGTGTCACCGCGGTCAACCGGTTCGTGCTCGCCGGTCTTTCCGCCGCTCTGCCGCGCGTGGTCGACACCGAGCGCCTCGTCATCGCCAACTCGCTGTCCCCGACGGCCGGGACACTGGCGGCGACCGCGGGCGGCGGGCTCGCCTTCGTCGTCCGCCTGGTCGTGGCGGACTCCGACGCGGCCGTGGTGCTCGTGGGAGCCGGGCTGTACCTGTGCGCGGCCCTGGCGACGCTGAGCATGGCCCGGGAACTCCTGGGTCCTGACCAGAACTTGGTGCGTGAGCGGCTCGGTGCCGCCCTCACGGGCACCGCCCGCGACCTGCTGGCGGGCGTCCGTCATCTGGCCGCGCCACAGCGCCGGGAGGCTGCCTGGGCGCTCGCGGCGATGGCGCTGATGCGGTTCTGCTACGGCGCCCTGCTGGTGATGCTGCTGATGCTCTGCCGGTACGCGCTCACCTCGACGACGGACGACGGACTCGCCCTGCTGGGACTGGCGTTGGGCGTCTCCGGTGCCGGCTTCTTCGCGGCCGCCGTGGTGACGCCCTGGACCGCGGGCACGTTCGGGCCGGCAGGCTGGATCGTCATGTGCGCGGGGGCCGCCGCGCTGCTCGAGCCCGCTCTCGGACTGCCGTTCGCCACCGCCCCTCTGCTGGCCGCGGCCTTCGTCCTGGGGCTGACCACCCAGGGCGCGAAGATCGCCACGGACACCATCATCCAGTCCTCCGTCGAGGACGGCTTCCGTGGCCGGATCTTCTCCGTTTACGACGTCCTCTTCAACGCCGCGTTCGTCGGGGCCGCCGCCGTGGCCGCCCTGATGCTGCCACCGGACGGCCGATCCGTGCCGCTGGTGATCACGATCGCCGTTATCTACGCGACGGTAGCTGTGGCTATGTTCCGTTTTGGCCGCCAGTAAGTGTCACATCAATGACACAGAGCCACTCCTGACTACTGGCTTGTCAGTGGGGACCGATAACTTACGTGGGTCTTATCTCGCGACATGTTCGCGTCACTCATCCATGTTCTAGGGGGACCCCCAAAGTGACTACTCCGCCGCCCCAGGGCAATCCGTTCGCGCAGGCCCAGCCCGCGGGTCAGCCCCAGGCTCCGTACCCGCCGCAGGGTGGCTTCCCCCAGCAGGCCGGCCAGCCCGGCTTCCCGCCCCAGGGCGCGGCTCCGTACGCTCCGGTTCCGCCGCAGCCGTCCGGTCGCAAGCTCAGCTTCAAGACCATCAAGAACATCGTGGTCGTCATCGCCGTGGCGGGTATGGCCATCGGCGGCTACATAGCCAGCCGGGACGACGCCAACACGGCGTCCGTCGGCAGCTGCATGCACCGCGGCAGCACCAACGACAGCAACCCCGATCTCGAGGTCGTCGAGTGCAGTGACGCGAAGGCCCAGTACAAGGTGCTGGCGAAGATCGAGGGCGCCTACCTCACGGAGACTCTGGCATCGAGCAAGTGCGAGTCCGAGGCCAAGGACTTCCAGTACACGTACACCGAGAGCGGTGACGGCAAGGACTTCCTGCTCTGCCTGAAGGACTACAAGAAGTAAGGCACGCACGCGGAGGGGCGGTGTTTCACGTGAAACACCGCCCCTCCGCCGTCACCTCGTTCTGTCTCCCCGGGGTCATGTTTCACGTGAAACATGACCCCGTTCCACAGCCTCAGCCCTTCTGCTCGGCCCACCACTCCTTAAGGGCGGTCACCGCGGCGTCAGGCTCCATCGGCCCGTTCTCCAGCCGGAGCTCCAGCATGTGCTTGTACGCGCGTCCAATGACCGGGCCGGGCCCGATACCGAGGATCTCCATGATCTGGTTGCCGTCGAGGTCCGGGCGGATCGCGTCCAGCTCCTCCTGCTCCTGAAGGCTGGCGATCCGCTCCTCCAGCCCGTCATACGCACGCGAGAGGGCAGCAGCCTTGCGCTTGTTACGCGTGGTGCAGTCCGAGCGGGTCAGCTTGTGGAGCCGGTCGAGGAGCGGGCCGGCGTCACGGACGTAACGGCGAACCGCGGAGTCGGTCCATTCCCCCGTGCCATAGCCGTGGAAGCGCAGGTGGAGCTCGACCAGACGCGAGACGTCCTTCACCAGCTCGTTGGAGTACTTGAGCGCCGTCATGCGCTTCTTGGTCATCTTGGCTCCGACCACCTCGTGGTGGTGGAACGAGACCCGGCCATCCTTCTCGAAGCGGCGGGTGCGCGGCTTGCCGATGTCGTGCAGCAGGGCGGCCAGGCGCAGCGTCAGGTCGGGACCGTCGGCCTCCAGAGCCATCGCCTGCTCCAGGACGATCAGCGTGTGGTCGTAGACGTCCTTGTGCCGGTGGTGCTCGTCACGTTCCAGGCGCAGGGCCGGCAGCTCGGGCAGTACCCGGTCGGCAAGACCGGTCTCGACGAGCAGCGTCAGCCCCTTGCGCGGGTGCGGGGACAGGATCAGCTTGTTCAGCTCGTCCCGCACCCGCTCGGCCGAGACGATGTCGATGCGTCCGGCCATCTCTCCCATCGCCGCGACGACCTCGGGAGCCACCTCGAAGTCGAGCTGAGCCGCGAAGCGGGCGGCCCGCATCATCCGCAGCGGGTCGTCCGAGAAGGATTCCTCCGGGGTGCCGGGTGTACGCAGCACGCGCGACGCGAGGTCCTCGAGCCCGCCGTGCGGGTCGATGAACTCCTTCTCCGGCAGTGCCACGGCCATCGCGTTGACCGTGAAGTCACGGCGGACGAGATCCTCCTCGATGGAGTCGCCGTACGACACCTCGGGCTTGCGGGAGGTCCGGTCGTACGCCTCGGACCGGTAGGTGGTCACCTCGATCTGGTAACCGCCCTTGTGGGCGCCGACCGTGCCGAAGGCGATCCCGACCTCCCAGACGGCGTCCGCCCACGGGCGCACGATCTTCAGTACGTCCTGGGGCCGGGCATCGGTCGTGAAGTCCAGGTCATTGCCGAGCCGGCCCAGCAGCGCGTCCCGAACCGAGCCGCCGACCAGGGCGAGTGAGAACCCGGCCTCCTGGAAGCGGCGGGCGAGATCGTCGGCGACAGGCGCGACCCGCAGCAGTTCGTTCACCGCGCGGTGCTGCACCTGGCTCAGGGCACTGGACATTTCTTCGTTGGCGTTCGGCACAACAGAAGAGGGTACGTGGCCCGGGCGACCGGGAGCTCCCCCTTTTGACGCATGCGGACACGTCCGTCAATACGCGCACAAGCGCTGCCCTTGAGACGCAAGGAACCGCCCACACCCATAGGGCGACATACCAGACAGCCGACTGCCCGGCCGCGATCTTGTGGAACGGACCGCGGCACTTCCCCTCAGCGCACATCGTTACCATGCGTGGACGCACATTCCGACGACCACTGACGACGACTAGGGACGGACGAGCGCGTGGCCGAGGCGGCAGACTTCCAGGGGACCAGTGCCTCACCTGCCCGCCGGTGGCTGCGGCGTACCGGGGCACTGCTCGCCGGTGCGCCCCTGCTGGCCGGATTCCTTCAGCTGCCCGCCGCGCACCCGGCGGACGCGGCCGGACAGGAAGCACCGCAGGCTGCCTCCGGCGCCGGCTCGGTGTCCGTCGCGGTCGACTCGCTCAGTCCCAGCGCCCCCACAGAGGGTGACACGGTGACCGTGACGGGCACGGTCACCAACAACGGCAAGCAGGCGGTCACCGACGCCCACGTCGACCTGCGGGTGGGGCCCCAGCTCGACACCCGCTCGGGCATCGACACCCTCGCCAAGAAGAGCGACGACGTCCAGGGCCCGCTCGGCGACGCGGTCGGCGGCAAGTACACCGAGAAGTTCCCCAAGCTCACCCCCGGCGTCGCGGAGCCCTTCAACATCTCCGTACCGGCCGACGCGCTGGACCTCGGCGCGGACGGCGTCTACCAGCTGGCCGTCGCACTTTCCGGAGAGACCTCCGCACAGCCCGTCGACCGGGTACTGGGCGTCCAGCGCACGTTCCTGCCGTGGCAGCCCGAGGAGGCCGGCACCAAGACGAAGACCACGTTCCTGTGGCCGCTCGTCTCCTCGGCCCACATGGCGGCGGAGACGGGGTCGAACGAACAGCAGACGCCGGTCTTCCGCGACGACGAGCTCGCCAAGGAGATCTCCCCGGGCGGCCGCCTCGACCAGATGGTGTCGCTGGGCAAGGAGCTCGACATCACCTGGGTGATCGACCCGGACCTGGTGGCGTCCGTCGACGCGATGACGAAGAGCTACGAGGTCCGCGGCGCCGACGGCACCAACACCGCCGGCACCCACCAGGCGGTCGCCAACCGCTGGCTCGCCGAGCTCCAGCAGGCGGTCACGGGCAAGGAGGTCGTCGCCCTGCCCTACGGCGACCCCGACCTGGCCTCCGTCGCCCACAAGGGGACGAACGTCACCGGCACCCTGAGCCACCTCAAGGAAGCCACCGACGTCGTCGACAACACGATCCCGACGGTGCTCCACGTGAAACCGTCCACGGACTTCGCGTGGCCCGTGGACGGCGCCGTCGACCCGTCGATCATGAAGGTCGCGACGTCCGCCGGTGCCGACAAGGTGATCGCCCGCAGTGACAGCCTCCAGGACGACCTGTCGTACACCCCCTCTGCGGCCCGGCCCGTCGGCGGCGGCACCACGGCGGTCGTCGCGGACTCCAGGATGTCCACGGCGTTCCAGGGCGACCTGACGAAGGCCTCCGCGTCCACGCTCGCCGAGCAGCGCTTCCTGGCCCAGAGCCTGACCCTGGGCCTCCAGAGCGGCAAGCAGCGCAGCGTGGTCGTCGCACCGCAGCGCATGCCCACCGTGCACCAGGCACAGGCCATGGCCGATGCGCTCAAGGCACTCCAGCTCGGGAACTGGTCCGAGTCGCAGGACCTGACGGCGGCCGCCAAGGCCAAGCCGGACCCGGCGGCCAACACGAGGGTCCCGTCGTCCTCCGCCTACCCGGCCGCGCTGCGCAAGCAGGAACTGCCACGGGCCGCCTTCGAGCAGATCGCCAGGACCCAGAACAAGCTCGACAAGTTCAAGGTGGTGCTCACCCGCCAGTCCCGGGTGGTGACCCCCTTCGGACGGGCCATGAACCGCGAGATGTCCGTGTCCTGGCGCGGCCAGGGCATCGCGGCGGTCGGCTACCGCGACGGCATCGAGTCGTACCTCGACGGGCTCATCGACGGCGTCAAGCTGATCGAGAAGTCGGAGACCAAGCTCTCCGGCCGCAGCGCCACGATCCCCGTGACCGTCCAGAACAACCTGGTCCAGGGCGTCGAGCACCTGAAACTGCGGCTCACGTCGAAGAACCCGACCCGACTCAAGATCGGTGGCGACGCCTACGAGGAGCAGCAGGTCACCGTGAACGGCGGCCACAGCCAGTCGGTGAAGTTCCCCACGTCCGCCAACGCCAACGGCCGGGCGGAAGTGGTCGCCCAGCTGTACACCGAGGACGGGCAGAAGTACGGCGCCCCCGTCACCTTCGACGTAAAGGTGACCGAGGTCACGGCCACCGTGATGCTGGTCATCGGCGGCGGCGTCCTGCTCCTGGTCCTCGCCGGCTTCCGGATGTACACCCAGCGCCAGCGCGCCGCCGCCCGCGAGACCGCCGAGGACGACGCCACCGAGGCGGACGGCAGCGCCGACGGCCAGGCCGATGCCGCGCAGAACCCGCAAGCCCCCGGCGAACGTCTCAAGGAGGAGTCCGAGGCCGGCGCACGGGCCGACGGCCCCGAGCAGCCGAGTGACCCGGCCCCGGACACCGCGACGGAAAACGCAGACCCGTCCGGCACGGGTGAGAGAGTGGACCGTTGAGATGTCGTGGCCGGTGGGCCCGGGACGATGAGGTGGGGTAACCATGAACGCGCCGTACGACGGTGACCACGGCCGTGCCGTGGGCAGCTCGGGCTACCCCGAGTCGGGGGCGCCCGAGGGCTCGCCGCCCGAGCACGGCCAGGTGCCGCCGCAGCCGCCCGCGGACATGTACCTCCAGGACGCCTACGACCAGGACCCCTACCGGGCACAGGACCTCTCCGCCCAGGACCCGGTCGCCGAGGCCCTCTACGACCGTGCCGCGCACCCGCCTCCCCCGCCGGGCACGTATCAGCCGCAGCAGCTGTACGCACAGCCGCCGCAGTCGCCCTACGCGCCCGACCCGCAGGTGTGGGCCCAGACCCCCGCGCCGGAGCCCGAGGGCCCCACACGGCACCTGCCGTACGGCGACGCCGCCCGGACCACACAGTTCGTGGGCGTGGACGACCTCGTCTCCCAGGCCGGCGATCCACAGCAGGAACCCGACGCGTTCGCGCATCTCTTCCGGGACCAGCAGCAGAACAGCGGTCACCCCTCGTACGAGTCGCCTTCGGTCCCCGGCCCCGCTCCGGCCTCCGGCCAGATGGCGCAGGGCCAGTACGCGGCCCAGGGCGCGTACGCGCAGGGCCCGTACGCGGCGCCCGGCGGGACCGCGGAGACACCGGCGGTGGACGACACCCACGCCGCGGAGTCCGCCGCCCCGCCCTCCCAGAAGAAGGGCCGCGCCGCCGGCCTGCTGAAGTCCAGCGCCGTGATGGCGGCCGGCACGCTGGTCTCCCGCCTCACCGGCTTCATCCGCTCCGCACTGATCGTGTCGGCCATCGGCGTCGGCTTCCTGGGCGACACCTTCCAGGTCGCCTACCAGCTGCCGACGATGATCTACATCCTCACGGTCGGCGGCGGTCTCAACTCCGTCTTCGTGCCGCAGCTCGTGCGCGCCATGAAGGACGACGAGGACGGCGGCGAGGCCTACGCCAACCGCCTGCTGACCCTCGTCATGGTGGCGCTCGGCGCACTCACCGCGCTGGGAATCCTCGGCGCACCGCTCCTGATCCGCATGATGTCCCCCTCGGTCGCCGGCGATCCCGCGGCGAACCAGGTCGGCACCACCTTCACGCAGTACTTCCTGCCCTCGATCTTCTTCATGGGCGTCCATGTGGTGATGGGCCAGATCCTCAACGCCCGCGGGAAGTTCGGCGCGATGATGTGGACCCCGGTCCTGAACAACATCGTCATCATCGTGACGCTGGGCATGTTCATCTACGTCTACGGCACCGCCGCCGACTCCGGGATGAGAGTCACCACCATCCCGGCGGAGGGCCAGCGTCTCCTCGGCATCGGTGTGCTGCTGGGCCTGGTGGTCCAAGCGCTGGCGATGATCCCCTACCTCCGCGAGACCGGCTTCCGGCTGCGACTGCGTTTCGACTGGAAGGGCCAGGGCCTCGGCAAGGCCATCACGCTCGCCAAGTGGACGGTCCTGTTCGTCCTCGCCAACCAGGCGGGCGCCATGATCGTCATCTGGCTGTCCACCGCGGCGGGCAAGGCCTCGCCCGTCGACGGCACCGGCTTCTCCGCCTACGCCAACGCACAGCTCATCTGGGGCCTGCCGCAGGCCATCATCACGGTGTCGCTCATGGCCGCCCTGCTGCCGCGGCTGTCGCGCTCGGCGGCCGAAGGCGACGGCGGCGCCGTCCGTGACGACATCTCCCAGGGCCTGCGCACCACGGCGGTCGCCATCGTGCCGGTCGCGTTCGGTTTCCTCTCGCTCGGCATCCCGATGTGCACGCTGATGTTCGGCTCCTCGGGCACCGACGAGGCCACCAACATGGGCTTCATGCTGATGGCCTTCGGTCTCGGTCTGATCCCGTACTCCGTGCAGTACGTGGTCCTGCGCGCCTTCTACGCCTACGAGGACACCCGGACGCCCTTCTACAACACGGTCATCGTGGCCGCGGTCAACGCGGGCGCCTCGGCGGTCTGTTACTTCGTCATCCCGTCCCGCTGGGCCGTCGTCGGCATGGCCGCCTCCTACGGTCTGGCCTACGCGATCGGGGTCGGTGTCGCCTGGCGCCGGCTGCGCAAGCGGCTGGGCGGGGACCTCGACGGCGCCCGGGTCCTGCGGACTTACGCCCGGCTCTGCATCGCCTCCGTCCCGGCCGCCCTGCTCAGCGGAGCGGCCTGCTACGGCATCGGCCACACGCTCGGCCAAGGAGTCGCGGGATCGCTCGCCGCGGTACTGGCCGGTGGCGCGGTGCTCCTCGCGGTCTTCTTCGTCGCCGCCCGCCGCATGCGCATCGAGGAACTCAACTCCTTGGTCGGCATGGTCCGCGGGCGCCTGGGACGCTGAGGCGGGGGGTAGGCGCACAACCATCGTCAGCCACCGCGTGTCGTGCATAGCGGCGGACTGTGGGCACAATTGGTTTCGGCGTCGGACGGCGCGCAATGGATGGGGAGGCAGGAACGACGGTGGCGGAACGGAGCACGGCTGCCGTCGACGTGGCAGACAACAGCGACGAGACGTCGCTGACCGCACAAGCGGACCAGTCCACGGCCGACGGGGTGGCCAAGAACCGGGAGCGGGACACGGACAGCGACGAGGTACAGGAGAGCGCCCGGACCGACGGTTCCGGAAAAACCTCGCCGCCTGAACTGCACAGTGGGCACAAGCTCGCCAGACGCTACCGCCTCGAGGAGTGCGTCACCCGTCTGGACGGTTTCAGCAGCTGGCGTGCCGTGGACGAGAAACTCCGCCGCGCCGTCGGCGTGCACATCCTGCCCGCGGACCACTCACGGGCCCGCTCCGTCCTGGCCGCCGCCCGTTCCTCGGCCCTCCTGGGCGACCCGCGCTTCGTGCAGGTGCTGGACGCGGTGGAGGAGAACGACCTCGTCTACGTCGTCCACGAGTGGCTTCCCGATGCGACGGAACTGGGCACGCTGCTCGCCTCCGGGCCGCTGGAGCCGTACGACGCCTACCAGATGGTCAGCCAGGTCTCCTCCGCCATGGCCGCCGCGCACCGCGAGGGCCTCGCACATCTGCGGCTGAACCCCAACGCCGTCCTGCGCGCCTCCACCGGCCAGTGGCGCATCCGCGGCCTCGCCGTGAACGCCGCCCTGCGGGGCATCTCGTCCGAGACCCCGCAGCGCACCGACACCGAAGCCATCGGCGCCCTGCTGTACGCCGCGCTCACCCAGCGCTGGCCGTACGAGAGCGACGCCTACGGCCTGGCGGGCCTGCCGAAGGACATCGGCCTGATCGCGCCCGACCAGGTGCGCGCCGGTGTGCACCGCGGGCTGTCCGAGCTGTCCATGCGCGCACTCGTCAACGACGGCGCCACCGCCTCCCGGCACGAGTCGCCGTGCACCACGCCGGAAGAGCTGGTGAAGGCGATCGGTGAGATGCCCCGCATCCGCCCGCCGGAGCCGGCGTTCACCGCCCCGCCCGAGTACCAGCGCACGACGTACCAGCAGGGCACCTACGGCCGCCAGGGCCCGCACCCCGGCGCCACCCAGCCGATCACGACCCCGCCGCCCCCGCTGCAGAGCCGCACGGGCAAGGCACTGAAGTGGGCCGTCTCCGCGCTCCTGATCGCCGCACTGGGCCTCGGCAGCTGGCAGCTGGCCGACGCGCTCATGGACCAGGGCGGCAAGACCGAGGACCCGGGCAAGACCCAGACGAACGACGGGAACGACAAGAGCCCGAAGAAGCCGACGGGCGGCAAGCCCGTCGCCATCGAGGGAGTCCGCGACTTCGACCCGTTCGGCTCGGACGGATCCGAGAATCCGGAAGACATCAACAAGGTCGACGACAGCGATCCCAGTTCGTACTGGCAGACGAGCTACTACGAGAGCTCCGACTTCGGCCGCCTCAAGTCGGGCGTCGGCGTGATCCTCGACCTCGGCAAGGTCCAGCAGGTCGGGAAGGTCACCGTCAAGTTCGTGGGGGACACCTCGGTCGAGCTCCGCAGCGCCGGTTCCGACGCGGGCTCGGAGCCCACGTCCTTCGACGCGTACGAGAAGGTCGCCGACGGCTCGGGAACGACCGTGAACCTCAAGCCGGGCAAGGCCCTCAAGACGCGGTACCTCCTCGTGTGGCTGACCGACCTTCCCGTCCAGGCGGACGACGGCAAGTGGCGCGGCCGGGTGGCGGACATCAAGGTGACCAGCTGACGGCATCTGCCTCGAGGAAGGAGGCCGATGGCAGACGGCACCGGGTACGACGGCGTGAGCGATCAGGACCTGCTCGCCCACCACGTGGAAGGCGACCCCGACGCCTTCAGCGAGCTCGTGCGGCGGCATCGCGACCGACTTTGGGCCGTCGCCCTGCGGACGCTGGGAGACCGCGAGGAGGCCGCTGACGCGGTACAGGACGCCCTTGTCTCCGCGTACCGGGCCGCGCACACCTTCCGGGGCCAGTCGGCCGTCACGACGTGGCTGCACCGGATCACCGTGAACGCATGCCTGGACCGCGCCCGCAAGGCGGCCTCCCGGAAGACCTCGCCCGTCGACGACACCGAGCGCCTCGAGCAGCTGCTGGAGCCGCACGAGTCGGCCTCCGCGCCCGCCGAGCGCAATGATCTCCACCGGCAGCTCATCGAGGCTCTGGGAACCCTGCCGGCCGACCAGCGTGCGGCGCTCGTCCTGGTCGACATGCAGGGCTACCCGGTCGCGGAGGCGGCCCGTGTCCTCGACGTGCCGACAGGCACGGTGAAGAGCCGCTGTGCCCGTGGCAGAGCCAGACTCCTGCCGCTGCTCACCCATCTACGACCCGACGGCAGCGCTGACGGCAAGAAGCCGGGCGGAGAACGGAACCGGACGCAGGAGCCGACCGTCCCACCCGCAGCGGGACCGCACCGAGCGGAACCACCGGACACAGGACCGAGCGACCCAGCCGCAGTGAAGGGCGGAGGTGGACGAGCGTGACGTCGACGACAGACATGGCCGGGCACCCGGACGTCGCGGAGATCTCCGACCTCACCGAGGGCCTGCTCCCGCCGTCCCGAAGCAGCGACGTACGCAGGCACCTGGACGAGTGCGAGCTCTGCGCGGACGTCCATGCCTCCTTGGAGGAGATCCGCGGACTGCTCGGCACGCTGCCGGGCCCGCCGCGCATGCCGGCCGATGTCGCAGGCCGCATCGACGCCGCTCTCGCCGCAGAGGCCCTGCTGCATTCCAGGGAGGCGGTGCCCGACGAGAGCCCGGCTCCGATGAGTGCGCCCGCCTTCCCGTCCGAGGGCGACAGCGATCTGCGTGTTTCACGTGAAACATCGGTGACTGTCGACCGGCCCGCCGGACGCCCCCGCTCGTCCACCACCGGCCCCGGCCGCAAGGGACGCACGCGGAGCGGGCGCCGGAGGATCGCCGTTCTGGGGACCGTCTTCACCGTCGCCGCCCTGGGGCTGGGCTCCGTGCTGCTGGCGTCACTCGACGACGGCAAACCGCCGCGTGACACGGCGGGCGAACAGCAGACCACCGCCGCGGACACCTTCTCCGAGGGAAAGCTGCAGAAACAGGTCGCCGACCTCCTGGGCGAGAACAAGAGCGAGGGAGGCAGCTCCCGCACCCCGTTCGGCGCGGCGACCGCCGGGACCAACCACCCCAGGGTCTTCAGGGAGCCCACAGTGCCGGGCTGCGTCCGCGACGGCATCGGCCGCAAGGATGCTGCCCTCGCCGTCGAGAACGGCAGGTACGAGGGGAAGAAGGCGATGCTCGTGCTGCTCCCCGACGCTTCCGACGCCACGCGGGTCACCGCCTACATCGTCGACGCGACCTGTGTGGATCACTCGGCGTCCACCGCCACGGGAAAGATCCTTCTGCAGCGCTCCTACCCGTCCTCCTGAGGGCGGGCTTCCCGGCCCTGCATGGTTACCCGCACGGTGTCCACATCTCCGTGTGCCCGGACACAGTGGGAATGCGAGCCCCTTAGGATCCGTTGGGTGGGGTGAGAGTTCCGAGAGAAGCTCCCACCGGTCGAACGACGCAGTCCAGAGACGAGGAATCAAGCCGTGAGCGACGTCCGTAACGTGATCATCATCGGCTCCGGGCCCGCCGGCTACACGGCGGCGCTCTACACCGCGCGCGCGTCGCTGAAGCCACTGGTGTTCGAGGGCGCCGTCACCGCCGGTGGTGCGCTCATGAACACCACCGACGTGGAGAACTTCCCGGGCTTCCAGGACGGCATCATGGGCCCGGAGCTCATGGACAACATGCGCGCCCAGTCGGAGCGCTTCGGTGCCGAGCTCGTCCCGGACGACATCGTGACCGTCGACCTGTCCGGTGAGATCAAGACCGTCACGGACACGGCCGGTACCGTCCACCGGGCCAAGGCCGTCATCGTGGCCACGGGCTCGCAGCACCGCAAGCTCGGCCTGCCGAACGAGGACGCCCTCTCCGGCCGTGGAGTGTCCTGGTGCGCCACCTGTGACGGGTTCTTCTTCAAGGACCAGGACATCGCCGTGATCGGTGGTGGCGACACCGCCATGGAGGAGGCCACCTTCCTCTCTCGGTTCGCCAAGTCCGTGACCGTCGTCCACCGGCGCGACACCCTGCGGGCCTCCAAGGCCATGCAGGAGCGCGCCTTCGCCGACCCGAAGATCTCGTTCGTATGGGACAGCGAGGTCGCCGAGATTCAGGGCGACCCGAAGCTCTCGGGCCTGAAGCTGCGCAACCTCAAGACCGGCGAGCTCTCGGACCTTGCGGTGACCGGCCTCTTCATCGCCATCGGGCACGACCCCCGCACCGAGCTCTTCAAGGGCCAGCTCGACCTGGACGAAGAGGGCTACCTGAAGGTGGACGCGCCGTCGACGCGTACGAACCTGACCGGTGTCTTCGCTGCCGGCGATGTGGTCGACCACACCTACCGTCAGGCGATCACCGCGGCCGGGACCGGTTGCTCCGCCGCTCTCGACGCCGAGCGCTTCCTCGCCGCCCTCTCGGACGAGGAGCAGCCGGAGCCCGAGAAGACCGCTGTCTGACCCTCCCTACCCGCCCCACGCACCAACCAGTTAAGGAGCCCGCCGTGGCCGGCACCCTGAAGAATGTGACCGACGACTCCTTCGAGCAGGACGTCCTCAAGAGCGACAAGCCCGTCCTGGTGGACTTCTGGGCCGCCTGGTGCGGTCCGTGCCGTCAGATCGCGCCGTCCCTCGAGGCGATCGCCGCCGAGTACGGCGACAAGATCGAGGTCGTCAAGCTGAACATCGATGAGAACCCGGGTACGGCCGCCAAGTACGGCGTCATGTCCATCCCGACGCTGAACGTCTACCAGGGTGGCGAGGTCGCCAAGACCATCGTCGGCGCGAAGCCGAAGGCCGCGATCGTTCGCGACCTCGAGGACTTCATCGCCGAGTGACACGGCGCTGCCGCCGCACCGACGGTGCATGTTTCACGTGAAACACGAATGGGCCAACCCGGAAGGGTTGGCCCATTCGCTTGTCCGCATGCCCCTACAGCGGGCGCAGCGCCGGTTCCTTCTGCACGGCTCCCAGCAGGCGGTCCAGCGCCATCTCGACGTCTTCCTTCCAGGAGAGCGTCGACCTCAGTTCCAGCCTGAGCCGGGGATAGGTGGGATGCTGCCGGACCGTCTTGAAGCCCACCGCCAGAAGATGGTCGGCGGGGAGCACACAGGCCGGCTCCTTCCAGCGCGCGTCCCCGAACGCCTCGATGGCCTTGAAGCCCCGCCGCAGCAGATCCTTGGCGACGGCCTGGACCATCACCCGACCGAGCCCTTGCCCCTGGTAGCCCGGAATGATGAACGAGGTCATCAGCTGAACCGCGTCAGGCGAAACGGGACTCGTGGGGAACGCCATGGACCGAGGGACGTAGGCGGGAGGGGCGTAGAGCACGAAGCCCACCGGCACATCGTCGACGTAGACGACCCGGCCGCAGGAACCCCAGTCCAGCAGGACGGCTGAGATCCAGGCTTCCTTCTCCAACGCAGGCGTGCCCGCCTTTACCGCGGCCTCACCGCTGACCGGGTCGAGCTCCCAGAAGACACACGTGCGACAGCGCTTGGGAAGGTCCTGAAGGTTGTCCAACGTGAGCGGTACGAGCCGGCGCCCCATGAAGGCTGTTCCTCGCTTCCTTCTCCCGCCGCATCGCGGGCGGCTGTCAGAGCGCTCCGTTCCTTGAGGAGACTGCCGACGAACCCACCGACGGCTCCCAGCCCCAGACCAGCGCTCACCAGTCCGGTGCGGCTCATCGTTCGCATCGCCCCTGCCTCCCTCTCAGAGGTGCTACCGGGTCGGTTACGCCGTACTCGAACGCATCGTATCCACGATGTGATTGCATCGATACCGCCAGAAAGGAAAGAGCGGGCCATGTTCCGGTACACACCGGACACGACCCGCTCTGCCGAAGGGACTGTGGAGGCTCCTGTCGGAGTCTCAGGACTCGTCCTCCTCGGAGTCGCCCTCCAGGAGGCTCTTCTGCAGGACGGGCCCTTCACCGGGAGCGAGTGAGCCGAGGATCCGCTCGAGGTCCTCCATGGAGGCGAACTCGACGGTGATCTTGCCCTTCTTCTGCCCCAGGTCGACCTTCACCCGCGTCTCGAAGCGGTCCGAAAGCCGCGTGGCGAGGTCGGACAGGGCCGGAGAGACCCGGGCACCGGCACGCGGGCCCTTGGGCCGCTGTGCCTTCTGGGGCCGCGACCCCATCAGGGTCACGATCTCCTCGACGGCCCGCACCGAGAGCCCCTCGGCCACGATGCGGTGAGCCAGCCTGTCCTGCTCCTCCGAGTCCTCGACGGACAGCAGAGCCCTCGCGTGGCCCGCGGAGAGCACCCCGGCGGCGACCCGGCGCTGCACGGCCGGCGAAAGCTTCAGCAGGCGCAGGGTGTTGGAGACCTGCGGGCGGGATCGGCCGATGCGGTCCGCGAGCTGGTCGTGCGTGCAGTTGAAGTCCCTCAGCAACTGGTCGTAGGCGGCTGCCTCTTCCAGCGGGTTCAGCTGGGCACGGTGCAGGTTCTCCAGCAGGGCGTCCAGGAGGAGCTTCTCGTCGTCCGTGGCCCGCACGATGGCCGGGATCGCCTCCAGGCCCGCCTCCCGGCAGGCCCGCCAGCGACGCTCGCCCATGATGAGCTCGTAGCGTGCCGGGCCCACCTGCCGTACGACGACCGGCTGAAGGAGCCCCACTTCCTTGATGGAGGTGATGAGCTCGGACAGCGCGTCCTCGTCGAAGACCTCACGCGGCTGGCGCGGGTTCGGCGTGATGGCGTCGAGGGGGATCTCGGCGAAGTGCGCACCGATCGGCGCCGCGGGCGCGGCAGGAGCAGCGGGAGCAGCAGGCTGAGCCGGCGGCTCTTCTGTTTCACGTGAAACAGTCGGCAGAGTCGCCACCTTCGCCGCCGCCACCCCACGGTCGTTCGGCAGCGCGGGCACTGCCGTGGGTGATGCCGAAGCGGCCCCCGCCGCAGCCTGGGCCACCGACTTCTCCGTCGGCGCAGCAGGGATCAGTGCGCCGAGACCACGGCCCAGCCCCCTCCGTCGCTCGCTCACTGGATGCCCTCCACCATGCTCGGGTCGTTCTGCTGTGCGCCGATGTGGGCGTGTGTCGCGTCATAGCTGACGCCAACGCCCTTCAGCGCGATCTCTCGTGCCGCCTCAAGATAGGAGAGGGCACCACTCGAACCAGGATCGTAAGTCAATACCGTCTGCCCATAGCTCGGCGCCTCGGAGATACGGACGGAACGGGGGATGCTCGTCCGCAGGACCTCGTCGCCGAAGTGGGTGCGCACCTCGTCCGCGACCTGGGACGCGAGACGTGTCCGGCCGTCGTACATGGTGAGCAGGATGGTCGACACATGCAGGGCGGGGTTGAGGTGCCCCCGCACCAGGTCGACGTTGCGCAACAGCTGGCCCAGCCCCTCCAGCGCGTAGTACTCGCACTGGATCGGGATGAGGACCTCCTGGCCTGCCACCAAGGCATTGACCGTCAGGAGGCCGAGGGAGGGCGGACAGTCGATGAGGATGTAGTCCAGCGGCTGCTCGTACGCCTGGATGGCGCGCTGCAGCCGGCTTTCCCGGGCCACCAGGGACACCAGCTCGATCTCCGCACCGGCGAGATCGATCGTGGCCGGAGCGCAGAAGAGACCTTCGACATCGGGAACCGGCTGGACGACCTCGGAGAGCGGCTTGCTTTCCACCAGCACGTCGTAGATCGAAGGGACTTCGGCGTGATGGTCGATGCCCAGCGCGGTGGACGCATTGCCCTGTGGGTCGAGGTCGACCACCAGCACCCGGCCACCGTGCAGGGCCAGTGACGCGGCAAGGTTGACGGTCGTCGTCGTCTTGCCCACACCGCCCTTCTGGTTGGCGACCACCATGATTCGGGTCTGCTCGGGCCGCGGCAGGCCCTCGCCTGCGCGGCCCAGAGCCTCCATCGCCAGTTGGGCAGCACGACCGATGGGAGTGTCGTCCATCGGAGGCGGTGTTTCACGTGAAACATCCGCCCCCATCGACTCGGTACGGGGACCGGGGACCGGATCGGTCATCGGTCCCGCGATGTTGGCGTCGGACCGCAAGGATTCACTCTCCTCGACTTCAGGCTCGCAATGAACAGAGCCTCCCATGCCTTCGGGGTCGTGAACCAGTGAGGCCTGACGTTCTGTGGAGAAATCCACCTCTGTGGACAACTCAGATCCCTCATCGAGTGACCCGAGAGGCTTACGGTCGCGGGGTTCGGCCGCAGCGCGGCCACGACTGATGATGCCGTGCAGAAGTGAGCGACGTTTCACGTGAAACACGATGCACAGCAGCGGTGGCCGGATCGGCGCGACACTCCGGCATGCGTAGGTTTGGCAGCTTGTGTGGAGTACGTCTCGTCCGCAGGACGGATCAGCGTCGCCGGCGCGCACGCCCCGTGCGAGCGGCCTTGGCGCGCTTCGCGGCGAAGCGCACACCGCCGGGGCTCTCCCCGACCTCGACCCGTACGACCGTGGACATCGGATCCACCACACCCTCCCCGACATGCAGGATGGACGTCTCGACCGCACCCAGCTTGCTCAGGGCCGCCGACGCGCTCTTCAGCTCTTCCTCGGCGGTGTCGCCCTTGAGGGCGAGCATCTCCCCGTAGGGCCGCAGCAGCGGGATGCCCCAGGTGGCGAGACGATCGAGGGGTGCGACGGCACGGGCCGTCACGACGTGGACGGGATGGATCTTCCCCATGACCTCCTCGGCCCGGCCACGCACCACGGTCACGTGATCGAGGCCGAGCAGCTCCACGACCTCGGTGAGGAAGTTGGTGCGTCGCAGCAACGGCTCCAGCAGCGTGATCTTCAGATCCTCCCGAACCAACGCGAGCGGAATGCCGGGGAGCCCGGCACCGGAGCCCACATCGCACACGGTCACCCCCTCGGGCACGACCTCCGAGAGCACCGCGCAGTTCAGCAGGTGCCGCTCCCACAGGCGCGGTACTTCACGCGGGCCGATGAGGCCGCGCTGCACGCCTGCCTCAGCGAGCAGCTCGGCGTACCGCACCGCATCCGCGAAGCGATCGCCGAACACCTCGCGCGCCTGCTCGGGCGCGGGGGGAAGCTCCGCTGCCTCCGTCACGGGGGACCGTCCTTCCGTACCGCGTCAGCGCACCCAGCGCCGACACCAGAACCACCAGAACTATCAAGGCTGACAAACTTCGGCCCCGCCTGCGCAACAGACGGGGCCGGAAAACGTAGAGCCGGTCAGGCAGGCAGCACGACGACGAAGCGCTGCGGCTCCTCGCCCTCGGACTCGCTGCGCAGCCCCGCGGCCTTCACCGCGTCGTGCACCACCTTGCGCTCGAACGGCGTCATCGGCTTCAGCTTCACGGCCTCACCGCTGCTCTTGGCCTCGGCGGCGGCCTTGGCACCCAGCTCGGACAGCTCGGCGCGCTTCTTGGCGCGGTACCCCGCGATGTCGAGCATCAGACGGCTGCGATCACCGGTCTCCCGGTGCACGGCCAGGCGAGTGAGCTCCTGGAGCGCCTCCAGCACCTCGCCGTCACGGCCGACCAGCTTCTGCAGGTCACGGCCGCCCGCGTCGCTGATGATCGAGACGGAGGCGCGGTCGGCCTCGACGTCCATGTCGATGTCGCCGTCGAGGTCGGCGATGTCGAGCAGACCCTCCAGGTAGTCCGCCGCGATCTCGCCTTCCTGCTCCAGGCGAGTCAGGGTGTCTGCACCCTCGGCAGCGGCGGAGGTGGTGCCTTCCGTCACGGGATGGACTCCTTCTTACTTCTTGGACGGGGACTTGGGCCGCTGCGGACCCTTGCGCTGTCCGGACTGGGCCTTGCTGCGGGTACCGCCGGCGGGCTTCGCTCCGCCCTTCTGGGCAGCGGCGGCGGGCTTGGCGTCCTCGGGCTCGTCGGACTTGCTCAGCGACGTCTTCGGCTCGTGCTCACCGGCCGCCTTCGCGCCACCGGCACCGGAGTGCTGGCGCTGCGACTTGCTCTGCCGCTTGGGCTGCTGACGCTTCGGGGCGGCGGTGGCCGGCGTACCGTCCTCGGCCTGGGCGGCGGCTGCGGTTTCGCTCTTGATCACCGTGCCGTCGGCCTGGGCGGCGAGGCCCGCCTTGCTGAGGCCGTTGATGAACTTGCGCTCGAACTCGTTGCGGTCGCGTCCCTTGGCGACGATCGCCTTGACGATGACCCGGTCACGGCGCCGGCCGACCTTGTCGTGCTGCGTGACGTGCTGGACCAGGCGCTCCAGGTACGCGGCCTGCGCCTTGGAACCCGGAGTCGGGTTGTTGCGGATCACGTACATCTGCTGGCCCATGGTCCACACGTTGGTGGTCAGCCAGTAGACGAGGACACCGACGGGGAAGTTGATACCGAAGACGGCGAACATGACCGGGAAGACGTACATCAGCATCTTCTGCTGCTGCATGAACGGCGTCTTCACCGTGGTGTCGACGTTCTTCGTCATCAGCTGGCGCTGGGTGAAGAACTGCGAGGCCGACATCAGGACGATCATGATGGCGGTGACCACGCGGACATCGGTGAGGGAGGCACCGAGCGCCTCCACCTTCGAGGAGCTGTCCGTGAACTTCGCGGCCAGCGGAGCCCCGACGATGTGCGCCTTCTGCGCGCTCTGCAGCAGGCTCTGGTTGATCACGCCGATGGTGTCGCCCGTCGCGATGCCGTTGAGCACGTGGTACAGGGCGAAGAAGAACGGCGACTGAGCCAGGATGGGAAGGCACGAGGAGAGCGGGTTGGTGCCCGTCTCCTTGTACAGCTTCATCATCTCTTCGGACTGACGCTGCTTGTCGTTCTTGTAGCGCTCTTGGATCTTCTTCATCTCGGGCTGCAGCGTCTGCATGGCCCGAGTCGACTTGATCTGCTTCACGAAGAGCGGAATGAGGCAGATACGGATGAGGATCACCAGGGACACGATCGACAGGCCCCAGGCCCAGCCGGTGTCAGGGCCGAAGATGGCGCCGTACACCGAGTGGAACTGGACGATGACCCAGGAGACGGGTGTGGTGATAAAGCTGAAGAGGCTGGCAATCGTGTCCACTAATCATGCTCCTTGGGCATGGGACGGTGTCTCTGCGGCCGGGCTCGAAGGACTGGACTGACTTGTGGGAGAAGTCTGTCCCTCGGTGGCCGGTTCGGCGGCGGAGGGCCCGCCCTTGCGTGCACGCCACGCGTTACGCAGCATTTCGTGCCACCGCGGGCGCTTACGCGGCGGGACATGGTCCACACCACCCAGCGACCACGGATTGCACCGCAGGATGCGCCAGGCCGTGAGTGCCGTTCCCTTGATGGCACCGTGCCGGTCGATGGCCGTGTAGCCGTAGTGGGAACACGACGGGTAGTACTTGCAGACCGGCCCCAGCAGCGGACTGATCGTCCACTGGTAGAGCTTGATCAGAGCCAGCAGCGGGTACTTCATCGCGCGCCCCCTCCCAGCAACCGCTGGAGAGCGGCATCCAGGTCTCGGGCCAGCTGTGCGTGGTCGGCGTCGCCCGATCCGGGCAGCGCTCGTACGACTACCAGGCTACCGGGGGGCAGCTGGGCGACTCGCTCGCGCATCAGGTGGCGAAGCCTGCGCTTGACTTTGTTGCGTACGACCGCGCCGCCCACCGCCTTGCTCACGACGAAACCCGCACGCGTCGGGGGAGCGCTCTCCCCAGGCACATGCGGGTCCGTGGCACCGCTTCGAAGATGGACGACGAGGAGCGGGCGTCCTGCCCGACGTCCTCGCCGTACCGCGGTCGCGAAGTCCTCGCGCCGCCTCAGCCGATGCTCGGTAGGCAGCACGACGTCATGACCTGATCGGAATCAGGCGGACAGGCTGGCGCGACCCTTGCTGCGGCGGTTCGCGAGAATCGCGCGGCCGGCACGGGTGCGCATCCGCAGGCGGAAGCCGTGGGTCTTCGCGCGACGACGGTTGTTCGGCTGGAAGGTGCGCTTGCTCACTCGGGGGCTCCAGAAGAAATCGGTAGTTGCGGGGTGCCGTCCTGGCTGTCACCGTGCGCCCACGAGTAGCTCGCAGTTACGCCCGAGTGCACCGCTGACCGATCACCCAAATGATCTGTGCCCATCGGAGGCAGGCGGCAGCAGCCATCGACAACTCGACCTGGTTACGGTACGCGCGGCTACGCCATCCGGTCAAACCAGGAGTCGCCGGGAGACACTTGTCCACAGGCTGGGGACAACAACTTGAACCCTACCGGCCGCCCTGACTACCGTGACGGAACTCCGATTCGTTCCCTTGTCCCTGCCCCAGCGGGTTTGCTCCCGCCACCCGGATGACATCCCGACCCGTCCCAGAACCACACGTTCGTGGGACCTGTGAGAGAGCGTGCCCTGTGGCTGACGTACCTGCCGATCTTGCCGCAGTGTGGCCACGCGTACTGGAGCAACTCCTCGGAGAAGGCCGCGGCCAGGGAGTCGAGACCAAGGACGAGCACTGGATCCGGCGCTGCCAGCCGCTGGCGCTGGTCGCGGACACCGCCCTGCTCGCCGTACCGAACGAATTCGCGAAGGGCGTACTCGAGGGACGCCTGGCGCCCATCGTCAGCGAGACGCTGAGCCGCGAGTGCGGCCGCCCGATCCGGATCGCGATCACCGTCGACGACTCCGCGGGCGAGCCCCCGGCCACCCCGGCCCGGCCCCAGCCGCGCTACGAGGAGCCCGAGATCCCGGCCGCGCGCCAGGAACGCGACAGCTACGAGCGCCAGGACCGCGACGGCTACGAGGGGTACGGCCGCCATCGCGCCGACCCCCTGCCGGGAACGGCCGGCGACCAGCACCCGCCTACGCGCGGAGATCAACTGCCCACCGCCCGCCCCGCCTACCCGTCCGAGTACCAGCGCCCCGAACCCGGCTCCTGGCCGCGGCCGACGCAGGACGATTACGGCTGGCAGCAGCAGCGCCTCGGCTTCCCCGAGCGTGACCCGTACGCGTCACCGAACCAGGACACCTACGGCTCACAGGACTCCTACAGCACTCCTGACTCGTACGGCTCCCACAGCTCCCACGGCTCCCACGGCTCCCAGGACTCGTACGGCCCCCGCGGATCACAGGACTCCTACGGCTCGTCCGCCCAGGACTCCTACGGCACCCCCTCCCAGGACTACCGCCCGCAGTCCATGGAGCGCCCTTCCTACGAGCCGCCGCGCTCCGACTACGAAACGTCTCGCGCCGAGTACGACCAGCGCGACCCCGTCCGCCGGGAACTCCCCGAGCCGCCGCCCGGCTCGGGGCACGTGCACCGCGGCGGCCCCGTCGGGCCGAACCTGCCCACGACCGGTGCGCCCGGCCCGCTGGCCGCGCAGCCCGCGCCGGCGACCGGCCCGGGTGAGCCCACCGCGCGGCTGAACCCGAAGTACCTCTTCGACACATTCGTCATCGGCGCCTCCAACCGCTTCGCGCACGCGGCCGCGGTCGCCGTCGCCGAGGCACCGGCGAAGGCGTACAACCCCTTGTTCATCTACGGGGAGTCCGGGCTCGGCAAAACGCACCTGCTGCACGCGATCGGGCACTACGCGCGCAGCCTCTACCCGGGCACCCGCGTGCGGTACGTGAGCTCGGAGGAGTTCACCAACGAGTTCATCAACTCCATCCGCGACGGCAAGGGCGACAGCTTCCGCAAGCGCTACCGCGAGATGGACATCCTGCTCGTCGACGACATCCAGTTCCTGGCGGACAAGGAGTCGACGCAGGAGGAGTTCTTCCACACCTTCAATACGCTCCACAACGCCAACAAGCAGATCGTGCTCTCCAGCGACCGGCCGCCCAAGCAGCTGGTCACACTGGAGGACCGGCTGCGGAACCGTTTCGAGTGGGGTCTGATCACCGACGTCCAGCCGCCGGAGCTGGAGACCCGGATCGCGATCCTCCGCAAGAAGGCGGTGCAGGAGCAGCTGAACGCCCCGCCGGAGGTCCTGGAGTTCATCGCGTCCCGGATCTCCCGCAACATCCGCGAACTCGAGGGCGCACTGATCCGGGTCACGGCGTTCGCCTCCCTGAACCGGCAGCCGGTGGACCTGGGTCTGACGGAGATCGTCCTGAAGGACCTGATCCCCGGTGGCGACGACGCGACGCCCGAGATCACCTCGACGGCCATCATGAGCGCGACCGCCGACTACTTCGGTCTCACCGTCGAGGACCTGTGCGGCAGCTCACGCGGCCGCCAGCTCGTCACGGCCCGGCAGATCGCCATGTACCTGTGCCGCGAGCTCACGGACCTGTCACTGCCGAAGATCGGCGCGCTGTTCGGCGGCCGCGACCACACGACGGTCATGCACGCGGACCGCAAGATCCGCAACCTGATGGCCGAGCGCCGCTCCATCTACAACCAGGTCACCGAGCTGACCAACCGCATCAAGAACGGCTGACGGCCACCGCAGCAGGCCACTGAGGGCGCCCCGGAGACCTCCTCCGGGGCGCCCTTCGTCATGTCGCGGATGCCGGCTGTTCGATTACCTGCGGGGTTACGGCCACTCTCCACAGATTCGGTGGCTTTTTCCCGTCCACATCCTGGGGACTGCGAAGTTGTCCAGACTGTATCCACAGGCAGCGTTGTTGAAGGACCATCAGACCAGGTCACCGGCATGTGGATTCGTGGACGAAGATTCTCCACAGACTGTGGACGGAGGATTGATCCACAGACTGTGCACCGAGTTGTCCACCGGCAACCCACAGGCTGGGGTCGGTTGTCCCCAGCGATCCCCAGCTTCTCCACATGGCTGTCCACTGTTCGGCAACACGACGCGCCTCCTCACCGTGTCGAGTGAAAGGCGTCACACAAAGCTGCCGGGTTGGGCTGTGGGAAAGCTGGGTAAAGCTGGGGACAGCGCTGGGGAGAACTCGCCTCCCCCTGTGCACGGGGTGTGCAGAACTTTCCGTTCTCCACAGAGACCCCGAGTTGTCCACCGCCGCCACCCACAGGCCCCGTGGACAAAATTTCCGCTCTGAGCTGGGCAAACGCGGTTATCCACGGTATCCACAGGCCCTACTACTACTCCCAACTAGAGAGAGCTGGGAATTCGTTTCGAAGCGGGTCCTGTGCACAACTCGCTCTCCGGTGCCCGGCCGCCCCTCGTCACGACTTGACCCCGAGAGGCACCTACTGTCAGTGCGGTGCGTCAGACTGGTCCCCGGTGTCCTCCCCCTCACAGGGACCGTCGGCACCGAGACAGACGACGAGGGCCAGGCAGAGCGAGAAGCGCCGGCAACAGCAGGAGGCGGCAACAGTGAAGATCCGGGTGGAACGCGACGTACTCGCGGAGGCAGTGGCCTGGGCGGCACGCAGCCTCCCGGCCCGTCCGCCGGCGCCTGTCCTCGCCGGCCTGCTGCTGAAGGCCGAGGACGGCCAGCTGAGCCTGTCCAGCTTCGACTACGAGGTCTCGGCACGCGTGTCGGTGGAGGCCGAGGTCGACGAGGAGGGCACGGTCCTGGTCTCCGGCCGGCTGCTCGCCGACATCTGCCGCGCCCTCCCCAACCGCCCGGTGGAGATCTCCACAGACGGTGTACGGGCGACCGTGGTCTGCGGCTCCTCCCGGTTCACGCTGCACACACTGCCTGTGGAGGAGTACCCGGCCCTGCCGCAGATGCCGAACGCCACGGGCACCGTCCCCGGTGAGGTCTTCGCCTCCGCGGCCGCCCAGGTGGCCATCGCGGCCGGCCGCGACGACACGCTGCCCGTCCTCACGGGTGTGCGCATCGAGATCGAGGGCGACACCGTCACGCTGGCGTCCACCGACCGCTACCGCTTCGCGGTCCGCGAGTTCCTGTGGAAGCCGGAGAACCCGGAGGCCTCCGCGGTCGCCCTGGTGCCCGCGAAGACGCTCCTGGACACCGCCAAGGCTCTGACGAGCGGCGACCAGGTGATCCTGGCGCTGTCCGGCTCCGGCTCGGGCGAGGGCCTGATCGGTTTCGAGGGCGCCGGCCGCCGTACGACGACCCGTCTGCTGGAGGGTGACCTCCCGAAGTACCGGACGCTGTTCCCGACGGAGTTCAACAGCGTCGCCGTCATCGAGACCGCCCCGTTCGTGGAGGCCGTCAAGCGCGTGGCCCTGGTCGCCGAGCGCAACACCCCGGTGCGGCTCAGCTTCGAGCAGGGCGTGCTCATCCTGGAGGCGGGTTCCAGCGACGACGCACAGGCTGTGGAAAGGGTGGACGCGCAGCTCGACGGCGACGACATCTCCATCGCCTTCAACCCGACGTTCCTGCTGGACGGCCTGAGCGCCATCGACTCCCCGGTGGCCCAGCTGTCGTTCACGACGTCCACGAAGCCGGCGCTGCTCAGCGGCAAGCCGGCGCTGGACGCCGAGGCGGACGAGGCCTACAAGTACCTGATCATGCCGGTGCGGCTGAGCGGCTGAGGCTGGGGAACGCGGGCGGTTGTCCACAGGCTGAGGACAAACCCGCAGGTGAGGGCGTGCGCATGAGCGCGTATGCCCACAGATGTGCGCGAGCGTCCGGGTTTAGGCTCGGACGCGGCACGTGAGTGCCGAAACGCCACGTCGGACACCCGCACACCTAAGGAACACAACTGATGGAGCTCGGTCTCGTCGGCCTCGGCAAGATGGGCGGCAACATGCGCGAGCGCATACGCCGCGCCGGCCACACCGTCTTGGGATACGACCGCAACCCGGACCTCGCCGATGTCCACAGCCTGCGGGAGCTTGTGGGCAAGCTCAGCGGCCCGCGTGTGGTCTGGGTGATGGTCCCGGCCGGCGAGGCCACGCAGTCCACCATCGACGAGCTCGCCGAACTGCTGGAGCCCGGTGATGTCGTCGTGGACGGCGGCAACTCCCGCTGGACGGACGACGAGAAGCACGCGGGGGAGCTGGCGGCCAAGGGCATCGGTTTCGTCGACTGTGGTGTCTCCGGCGGCGTCTGGGGCCTGGAGAACGGCTACGCGCTGATGTACGGCGGCGACAAGGAGGACGTCGCCAAGGTGCAGCCGGTCTTCGACGCCCTCAAGCCGGAGGGTGACTTCGGGGCGGTGCACGCCGGCAAGGTCGGCGCGGGCCACTTCGCGAAGATGGTCCACAACGGCATCGAGTACGCGATGATGCAGGCTTACGCCGAGGGCTGGGAGCTGCTGGAGAAGGTCGACTCGGTGACCGACGTCCGGGAGGTCTTCCGCTCCTGGCAGGAGGGCACGGTCATCCGTTCCTGGCTGCTCGACCTCGCGGTCAACGCGCTCGACGAGGACGAGCACCTGGACAAGCTCCGGGGTTTTGCACAGGACTCGGGCGAGGGACGCTGGACTGTGGAGGCCGCGATCGACCACGCGGTGCCGCTGCCGGCGATCACCGCGTCGCTGTTCGCGCGGTTCGCCTCCCGGCAGGAGGACTCGCCCCAGATGAAGATGATCGCGGCGCTGCGGAACCAGTTCGGCGGCCACGCGGTCGAGACGAAGTAAGCACCGTCCGAGGGCTTGGGAGGTCGGCGAAACGACCATGCACGTCACGCATCTGTCGCTGGCCGACTTCCGCTCCTATCCCCGGGTGGAGGTCCCGCTCGACCCGGGGGTGACGGCCTTCGTCGGCCCGAACGGGCAGGGCAAGACCAATCTGGTCGAGGCCGTCGGTTATCTGGCCACCCTCGGGAGCCACCGGGTCTCCTCCGACGCCCCGCTGGTCCGCATGGGCGCCGAGCGCGCGATCATCCGGGCCCAGGTCCGGCAGGGTGACCGGCAGCAGCTGGTTGAGCTGGAGCTGAACCCGGGGCGTGCCAACCGGGCCCGTATCAACAGGTCCTCGCAGGTCAGGCCGCGTGACGTGCTGGGGATCGTACGGACGGTGCTGTTCGCTCCGGAGGACCTCGCCCTGGTGAAGGGCGACCCCGGGGAGCGGCGGCGCTTCCTCGACGAGCTGATCACCGCCCGCTCGCCGCGTATGGCCGGGGTCCGTTCCGACTACGACCGGGTCCTCAAGCAGCGCAACACGCTGTTGAAGTCGGCCGCGCTGGCTCGTCGGCACGGCGGGCGTTCCATGGACATGTCCACCTTGGACGTATGGGACCAGCACCTCGCGCGGGCGGGCGCCGAACTGCTCGCCCAGCGGCTTGATCTGATCGCCATGATCCAGCCGCTGGCCGACAAGGCCTATGAGCAACTGGCCCCGGGGGGTGGGCCGGTCGCCCTGGAGTACAAGCCGTCGGCGCCGGGTGAGGCGCATACGCGTGAGGATCTGTTCGAGCAGTTGACGGCCGCGCTCGCCGAGGCCCGCAAGCAGGAGATCGAGCGGGGGGTCACGCTGGTGGGCCCGCACCGGGACGATCTCCAGCTCAAGCTGGGCCGGCTGCCCGCGAAGGGTTATGCGTCGCACGGTGAGTCCTGGTCCTACGCGCTGGCGTTGCGCCTGGCCTCCTACGACCTGCTGCGCGCGGAGGGCAATGAACCGGTGCTGGTGCTCGACGACGTCTTCGCAGAGCTGGACGCCCGCCGTCGTGAGCGTCTGGCCGAGCTGGTGGCGCCCGGTGAGCAGGTCCTGGTGACGGCCGCCGTCGACGATGACGTGCCGCATGTGCTGTCGGGGGCGCGGTACGCGGTGTCCGAGGGGGCGGTGGAGCGCGTATGAGCGATCAGGAGCCGAACAACTCCCCCGAGCCTTCCGGTGTCGATCTCGCGCGAGTGGCGCTGCGCGCGGCCAAGGAGGCCGCACGCGCGCGTGGCGACGCGGCGCGGCAGAAGAAGCAGGCACGCCGTGGCGGGCTGCGTTCGGGGGCGCGGGCCGACGGCCGCGATCCCATGGCGCTCGGTTCGGCGATCAACCGGCTGATCACCGAGCGCGGCTGGGAGGCGCCGGCGGCGGTGGGTGGCGTGATGGGCCGCTGGCCGCAGATCGTCGGTGAGAAGCTGGCCGATCACTGCACCCCTCAGAGGTATGACGAGGACGAGCGGGTCCTGATCGTGCAGTGCGAGTCTCCGGTCTGGGCGACCGAGGTGCGCCGTCTTGCTCCCAGTCTGGTCGCGCGTCTCAACGAGGACCTGGGTCATGGCACGGTGCGGCAGATCAAGGTCCTGGGTCCCGGTGGGCCGGCCCGCCGTTTCGGCCCGTTGCGGGCCCCGGGAAGCAGTGGTCCCGGCGACTCCTACAGGTGACTTACGTCACGTCTTTCGGGCCCGTGGTGACCGGCTGAGTCCTCCCGTCATGGCACCGCACACGGTTGCGAATCGCGACCTGACTCCGAAGTAGCCAAGGGTTGACGGCCGGAAGCGCTGAGTGGCTCCGTGAGCCTCTTGGAGCCCCCATCCGCATATCGGGAGTCGGGGAAGACCGGTTGAGGGCGGCACATGCGGACTCAGGTACCGGCAAACCCCCATCAGTGTCAGTGCTACCGGTAGACTGGAGGCAATCCCGCCCCACTCGCTGGGGACCGTCCGGGAAAAGCTGAGCAACGCTGATCAAGGCTTACCAACGCAACATGCCGCAGCCGCTCCGGCAACCCGCCGACGAGCCTGGCTCGTGCTGTGCCAGAAAGGGCGCTTCGTGGCCGATTCCGGCAACCCCAACGAGAACAATCCGTCCGTCGAGGCCATGGCCGGAGTCGCCGAGGCCTCAGCCACTGCTTCGTACGACGCCAGTGCCATCACCGTCCTCGAGGGTCTGGACGCGGTCCGCAAGCGACCCGGCATGTACATCGGCTCGACCGGTGAGCGAGGGCTGCACCACCTCGTGTACGAGGTCGTCGACAACTCGGTCGACGAGGCGCTGGCCGGTCACGCGGACACCATCGACGTGACGATCCTCGCCGACGGCGGCGTCCGGGTCGTCGACAACGGCCGTGGCATCCCGGTGGGCATCGTCCCGTCCGAGGGCAAGCCGGCCGTCGAGGTCGTGCTGACCGTGCTGCACGCGGGCGGCAAGTTCGGCGGCGGCGGCTACGCGGTCTCCGGTGGTCTGCACGGCGTCGGCGTCTCGGTCGTGAACGCCCTGTCCAGCAAGGTCTCCGTCGAGGTCAGGACCGACGGCCACCGCTGGACGCAGGAATACAAGATGGGCGTTCCGACGGCGCCGCTCGCCCAGCACGAGGCCATCGAGGAGACCGGCACCTCGGTCACCTTCTGGGCCGACGGCGACATCTTCGAGACCACCGACTACTCCTTCGAGACGCTCTCGCGGCGCTTCCAGGAGATGGCGTTCCTCAACAAGGGTTTGACCATCAAACTCACGGACGAGCGCGAGTCGGCGAAGGCCGTGACCGGTGCCGACGAGGCCGGGGCGGACGAGAAGGCCGAGGTCAAGGCCGTCACGTACCACTACGAGGGCGGCATCGTCGACTTCGTGAAGTACCTCAACTCCCGCAAGGGCGAGGCGGTGCACCCCACCGTCATCGACCTGGAGGCCGAGGACAAGGACAAGCACCTGTCCCTCGAGATCGCCATGCAGTGGAACGGCGGCTACACCGAGGGCGTGTACTCCTTCGCGAACATCATCCACACCCACGAGGGCGGTACGCACGAAGAGGGCTTCCGGGCCGCGCTGACCTCGCTGATCAACAAGTACGCGCGCGACAAGAGGCTGCTGCGCGAGAAGGACGACAACCTCACGGGCGACGACATCCGCGAGGGTCTGACCGCGATCATCTCGGTCAAGCTGAGCGAGCCCCAGTTCGAGGGCCAGACCAAGACCAAGCTGGGCAACACCGAGGCCAAGACCTTCGTCCAGAAGGTCGTCTACGAGCACCTCGCGGACTGGCTCGACAGGAACCCCAACGAGGCCGTCGACATCATCCGCAAGGGCATCCAGGCGGCCACCGCGCGTGTGGCGGCCCGCAAGGCGCGCGACCTGACGCGCCGCAAGGGCCTGCTGGAGACGGCTTCCCTCCCGGGCAAGCTGAGCGACTGCCAGTCGAACGACCCCACCAAGTGCGAGATCTTCATCGTCGAGGGTGACTCCGCCGGCGGCTCGGCCAAGTCCGGCCGCAACCCGGAGTACCAGGCGATCCTCCCGATCCGCGGCAAGATCCTCAACGTCGAGAAGGCGCGGATCGACAAGATCCTGCAGAACCAGGAGATCCAGGCGCTGATCTCCGCCTTCGGCACCGGGGTCCACGAGGACTTCGACATCGAGAAGCTCCGCTATCACAAGATCATCCTGATGGCGGACGCCGACGTCGACGGCCAGCACATCAACACCCTGCTGCTGACCTTCCTGTTCCGCTTCATGCGGCCCCTGGTCGAGGCCGGGCACGTGTACCTGTCCCGTCCGCCGCTCTACAAGATCAAGTGGGGCAAGGACGACTTCGAGTACGCGTACTCCGACCGCGAGCGCGACGCCCTGATCGAGATGGGCCGCAACGCCGGCAAGCGCATCAAGGACGACTCGGTGCAGCGCTTCAAGGGTCTCGGCGAGATGAACGCCGAGGAACTGCGCATCACGACCATGGACCAGGAGCACCGCGTCCTCGGCCAGGTCACCCTCGACGACGCCGCCCAGGCCGACGACCTGTTCTCGGTCCTCATGGGCGAGGACGTCGAGGCCCGCCGCGCGTTCATCCAGCGCAACGCCAAGGACGTCCGCTTCCTCGACATCTGAGTCGGTCTCAGCTGACCGCACCAGGAAGGACCTTCACCAGCAATGACCGACGAGAACACTCCCGTCACGACGCCCGAGGGTGACGCCCTGGCGATGCGCGTCGAGCCCGTCGGGCTCGAGACGGAGATGCAGCGCTCGTACCTCGACTACGCGATGTCCGTCATCGTCTCGCGTGCGCTGCCCGACGTCCGGGACGGCCTCAAGCCCGTCCACCGCCGCGTGCTGTACGCCATGTACGACGGCGGTTACCGCCCCGAGCGCGGCTTCTACAAGTGCGCCCGCGTCGTCGGCGACGTCATGGGCAACTACCACCCGCACGGCGACTCCTCGATCTACGACGCGCTCGTGCGCCTCGCCCAGCCGTGGTCGATGCGCATGCCGCTCGTCGACTCCAACGGCAACTTCGGCTCTCCGGGCAACGACCCGGCGGCGGCCATGCGCTACACCGAGTGCAAGATGGCGCCGCTGTCGATGGAGATGGTCCGTGACATCGACGAGGAGACCGTCGACTTCACGGACAACTACGACGGCCGCTCCCAGGAGCCGACCGTCCTGCCGGCCCGCTTCCCGAACCTGCTGATCAACGGCTCGGCCGGTATCGCGGTCGGCATGGCGACGAACATCCCGCCGCACAACCTGCGCGAGGTCGCGGCCGGTGCCCAGTGGTACCTGGAGAACCCGGAGGCCTCGCACGAGGAGCTCCTGGACGCGCTGATCGAGCGCATCAAGGGCCCGGACTTCCCGACCGGCGCGCTCGTCGTCGGCCGCAAGGGCATCGAGGAGGCGTACCGCACCGGCCGCGGCTCCATCACCATGCGCGCGGTCATCGAGGTCGAGGAGATCCAGAACCGCCAGTGCCTGGTGGTCACGGAACTGCCGTACCAGGTCAACCCGGACAATCTCGCCCAGAAGATTGCCGACCTGGTGAAGGACGGCAAGATCGGCGGCATCGCGGACGTCCGTGACGAGACCTCGTCGCGCACCGGCCAGCGCCTGGTCATCGTGCTGAAGCGGGACGCGGTCGCCAAGGTCGTCCTGAACAACCTCTACAAGCACACCGACCTGCAGACGAACTTCGGCGCCAACATGCTGGCGCTGGTGGACGGCGTGCCGCGCACGCTCTCGCTCGACGCGTTCATCCGCCACTGGGTGACGCACCAGATCGAGGTCATCGTCCGCCGTACGCGCTTCCGGCTGCGCAAGGCCGAGGAGCGGGCGCACATCCTACGCGGCCTGCTGAAGGCCCTGGACGCCATCGACGAGGTCATCGCGCTGATCCGGCGCAGTGACACCGTCGAGATCGCGCGCCACGGCCTGATGGACCTCCTGGAGATCGACGAGATCCAGGCCAACGCCATCCTCGAGATGCAGCTGCGCCGGCTGGCCGCCCTGGAACGCCAGAAGATCGTCCAGGAGCACGACGAGCTCCAGGCGAAGATCAACGAGTACAACGAGATCCTCGCCAGCCCGGTCCGTCAGCGCGGGATCGTCAGCGAGGAACTGGCCGCGATCGTCGAGAAGTACGGCGACGACCGTCAGACGAAGCTGATCCCCTACGAGGGCGACATGTCCATCGAGGACCTGATCGCCGAGGAGGACATCGTCGTCACGGTCACCCGGGGCGGCTACATCAAGCGCACCAAGACCGACGACTACCGGGCCCAGAAGCGCGGCGGCAAGGGCGTACGGGGCACGAAGCTCAAGGAAGACGACATCGTCGACCACTTCTTCGTGTCCACCACGCACCACTGGCTGCTGTTCTTCACCAACAAGGGCCGCGTCTACCGGGTCAAGGGCTACGAGCTGCCCGACGCCGGCCGGGACGCGCGCGGGCAGCACGTCGCGAACCTGCTCGCCTTCCAGCCCGACGAGGCGATCGCCGAGATCCTGGCGATCCGTGACTACGAGGCGGTTCCCTACCTCGTCCTCGCCACCAAGGCCGGACTGGTGAAGAAGACGCCTCTGAAGGATTACGATTCGCCCCGTTCCGGCGGTGTGATCGCCATCAACCTCCGCTCGATGGAGGACGGTTCCGACGATGAACTGATCGGCGCCGAACTGGTTTCGTCGGACGACGATCTGCTTCTGATCAGCAAGAAGGCACAGTCGATCAGGTTCACCGCCTCGGACGAAACCCTGCGTCCCATGGGCCGTGCCACCTCGGGCGTCAAGGGCATGAGCTTCCGCGAAGGCGACGAGCTGCTCTCGATGAATGTTGTTCGACCCGGTACGTTCGTGTTCACTGCCACAGACGGCGGGTACGCGAAGCGGACCAACGTCGACGAGTACCGCGTCCAGGGTCGCGGCGGCCTCGGCATCAAGGCCGCCAAGATCGTCGAGGACCGTGGGTCCCTCGTCGGCGCGCTGGTGGTCGAGGAGACCGACGAGATCCTCGCCATCACGCTGTCGGGCGGTGTGATTCGTACGCGAGTCAACGAGATCAGGGAAACCGGCCGTGACACCATGGGCGTCCAACTGATCAATCTGGGCAAGCGCGATGCCGTCGTGGGCATCGCTCGCAACGCCGAGGCGGGGCGCGAGGCGGAGGAGGTCGACGGCGATGTGGTCGTCGACGAGACCGCCGACGGTGCCGCGACCACCGGCACGGACGAGGGTGAGGCGCCCTCGGCCGAGTAGCACGAGGAGTGAGTCAGCGTGAGCGGAGCCACGGGCGCCGGACCGACCGGTACCTCCAAGGGTACGGACGAGGACGGCGGCGGCCGTGGCTCCGCCGCGCGTGCGGCGGACCCGCACACGACCAACCTGAAGGCGATCAAGTCCCCGGCCAAGGACTCGCCCTCAGCTGACTCGCATGGATCCCAGGGGGGAACTGTGACGGACACCCGAGGCCCGCAGACCGCCGAGGCGGGCCCGGCCGCCTCCGGCGCCCAGCCGCAGCCGCAGCCACAGCCCAAGGCGGCCGCGCAGGAGCAGGGCACCGCCGGGCAGGCGGCCTCCCCCCTGCCGGGCGAACGACAGGCACAGCAGCCGGCCGGGCCGTACCACCCGCCGCAGGCCTACCCGGCCCAGCAGGCGGCCGGTGCCGGTGCTGCTGCTGGTGGCGCCGCCGCGGTGCGCCGTCCCCGCACGGGTGCGCGCACCACGCCCCGCGTTCGCAAGGCCCGCCTGCGGGTGTCCAAGGCCGACCCGTGGTCGGTGATGAAGGTCAGCTTCCTGCTCTCCATCGCGCTGGGCATCTGCACGATCGTCGCGGCCGCGGTGCTGTGGATGGTCATGGACGCGATGGGAGTGTTCTCGACCGTCGGCGGCACGATCTCCGAGGCGACCGGCTCGAACGAGTCCAACGGCTTCGACCTGCAGGCTTTCCTGTCGCTGCCCAACGTCCTGATGTTCACGTCGATCATCGCGGTCATCGACGTCGTCCTGGCGACGGCCCTCGCGACGCTCGGCGCGTTCATCTACAACCTCTCCGCGGGCTTCGTCGGCGGTGTGGAGCTGACGCTCGCCGAGGACGAGTGACGTCCCCTTCGACGTCGTTCTGGCGTCGTTCTGACGTCTTTCTGACCTCGTTCTGACGTGGCCCTGACGTCGTCCGGTCGTTGTCCCGACAACCGATTTTGGGACTGCCCATGTCGTGCGCTAATCTTCAGGAGTCAGCGCGCGGGACACACACCGCAGAGCGCGGCGGGGCTATAGCTCAGTTGGTTAGAGCGCATCCCTGATAAGGATGAGGCCACAGGTTCAAATCCTGTTAGCCCCACCAGCGAGAAGACCCCCGGATCATCGGTCCGGGGGTCTTTTGACATCTACGGTTGACATCAACCGCCAGGGTCGCGTCAGGTGGCGTGGAGCGGACACCGCATGTCGGCCGCCAGGTGAATGTCTCCCTCCCAGACCTAGAAGCCGCCGTCCAGCCTGCCAGTGCCTCCGCAGGCGCAGTCGGCGGCGTCGAGGCAGAGCCGAAGGCTCACGGTGTAGTGGGCTCCTTCAGGCGCCTCGCTGGGGCGGTGGGCGCCTACGGAGCAGGAGCAGGGGAGGGACTTTCCAGGCTTCCTAGTCACGGAACCGTCATCGACGGTGGCACAGCTCCGGAACAGGTCGTGCAGGGGCCGGGACAGTACGGGGCGGTCGCTGCACGGCCTTGGGCCGTTGTCGATTTCGGCGGGTGGACCCGCTCCGCCCGCGCTACGCCGACGCGCGCCCACGCGTGGATAGGGCCGGTAGCCATGAGTCATTCACCGCACAATGCCCGCAGGTCAGAACAGTGCCTCCGGCGGGGGATCGGCCGGCGCCGGGATGGAGGGGGCGCCGTTCCCGACCGCGGGCCGGTAGTGGTGCGCGCGGGGAGCTCCCATCACAACGTCCCATCCCTTCAAACACCCGCACTACACAACGAAACCGAGCCAAGGTACTCACCATGGATGCAGGACTCGCAGCCGTATTGGGCGCCACTGTCGGCGCGGTAGGCACCGGAGGGGCAGGAATTGTCGCAGCACTGCTGACGCGGTCTCAGGCCCGTTCACAGCTCAGCGCTGAGTACGCGCGTTTCATCAGGGAGCCGAGGAAGACCGCCTATACGGCATACGCAGAGGCTGCGCTGAGAGACCACAGCCTGTTGACCGACGCGGGCATGTCACTCACGCTGGCCGAAGGGGCGGAAGGAGCACGTAAGGCCGAGCACATCACACAAGCTCGGGCAGCATACGAAACCGTAGCTACCAACGATGCAGACCTTGAACACCGCTACGCTCAGGTCGCTGTGGAGGGACCACGCACCATCACCAGCATCACTGTGAAGCTCAGCGGTGCGCTCGCCGAGTTCAGAGGCCATGTGATGATTTGTCTCCTTGCTTTTGAGCAACAGGGAAGTTGCTCTTCCGATGCCATCGAGCTCCTGGAGAAGGAGCGTGAGAAGTCCTACGACGCTTACCTGGACTTCCTTCGTACGGCTTCCGAGGTCCTCGGCGCCGACGGCATACGGAGGTTCCACGAGTAGGGCGCGGGCGCACCTCCTGGTTGGTGGTCCATGCTGCCTGCGGCGAGAACCGGCAAGTGGTCCGCTGATGTCTGACATCACCGGATGACGCAGGCGATCAGACACACATGATCGACCTGATAAGGATGAGGCCACAGGTTCAAATCCTGGCAGCCCCACAGCATGATGACCCCCAACCGGTAGCGGTTGGGGGTTTTCTCTGTCTCCGGTGCGGGAGGGGTTCGTCGGGGCATGAGGAAGCCCGGCGGCTCTGTCGAGCTGCCGGGCTCGTACGCGGGATCGCCGTGCGGATGTGCCGGAGGTTCAGCGTTGCAGGGGAGCGAGATAGCTCGCCGACGGGTCCGCGTCGGTGTCGTCGTCGGTGCAGTCGGTGGTGCCGGATGACGGCGGGTCCGTGAGGGGGCGGTGGCGGCAGCGAGGGGTCTTGCCGTGGGCCTCGGCGCGGATGCGCTGTTTCATCGTCGGGGGCAGGGCCTTCGCATGGGTCCTGGGAGACGCCGATGTCGTGCGCTGCTGCGGGATGCGCTCGCTGTTGCGCTTCTGCTCGGCCTGCGGTACGGCCGCCGCGGCGGTCGTCGTGATGAATCCGAGCGCCGTGAACAGCGCGACGAAGGCGGCGACGATGGTGGTCCACAGCGTCATGACCTTGTTCCGGGCCATAACCCCTCACTTTCGGGTCGGGCGATTTGCGTACTTTCCTCATGATGTGTATGTGGGGCGAGAAGTGGTGGACCGACGCCCGTGGCGCCGCGATGTTCAGATGAACACCACTCGGATGGGCGCAAGAGGGGCGAAAATGTGAGGAGAGAGGAGAAGGGCGGTCAAAGTAACCGTCCGTCGGCGTGTGATCACCCTCCGATCGGAGCGGTGACCTCCGCTTCTATCCCGGTTGCCCGGACGGGAGTTGAGGGCCGACGCAGGTCACCGATCGGTATCGGTCGGTGTGTATAGTCGGGCGCCAGAGGTCCCCTACGTCAAGGAAAGACGAGGTCGCGCGGTGAAGAAGCTTCTCCTGGTCGCACTGGCCGCCATCGGCGGGCTCCTCGTGTACCGCCAGATCCAGGCGGATCGCGCCGAGCAGGATCTGTGGACGGAGGCGACTGACTCCGTGCCCACGGGTTCGTGAGTCACGACAACCCATAACGAGCACACCCCGGCCGCGTCGCGGTCGGGGTTTTGTGTGTCGAGGGCCGGTCGTGAGCCCGGCCCTCGGGGCAGGATGGGCCACGGTTTCACGGTTCGTGGTCCGGCGACGGTGAGGGGTGGCGCGTGAGGGGACGGTGTCGTGCGGCGCGGGGGCGGCTCCTGGGGGCGAGGCACCGCCGTCCGCCGGTGGCCCTGCGCATGAGTGCCGTGGCAGTGGTACTGGGGGCGGCAGCCGCGGTTGTCCCGGGCCGGGCCGCTCTGGCCGTCCCACGGGACTCCGGGACCGCCGTGTCACCCAGCCCGTACGGCTTCGCCGCCGGCGCCCAGAACATCGAGGGCGCGAAGAGCACCGCCGACGCCAAAAGTCTGACGCCCGGCACGCCCTACAGGAGCTCCCTCCCGAGCAGCGGCAAGATCAGCTACCGCATCGAACTCGACGCCACGTCGAACGCCTACGTCTCCGTCACCGCCGTACCCTCCCCCGACAGCACCGTCTCCGTCATCGACGGGCTCAAGGTCTCCCTGCAGAACGACGACGGCACCTCCTGCTCCGTCGACACCGAGAGCTTCGGGGCCGCCCGCAGTCCCCACCCGATCGCCGCGTGGGGCAGACGCGACATATCTCCCACCCAGTCGCTGTGCCGGGAGGCCGGCACCTACTACGTCTCCGTCGAACGCGTCGACCCGCACGGCGAGGGCTCCTCGCCCGACGCCTGGGATCTGGAACTCCTCGCCATGACGGAGCCGCGCACGGCGAAGGCCGGGCCGACCAGCGCGCCCGAGGCGTGGAACTCCGCCTCACCCCAGCCCCTCCAGGGCGAGGCCGAGCGGCGCCGCGGCGGCGCCGGGTTCACCGGAGCGACACCCCTGGAACAAGGAGTCTGGCGGGACGACCTCCGGCCCGGCCAGACGCTCTTCTACGAGGTCCCCGTCGACTGGGGACAGCAGCTCCACATCACCGCCGAGCTGGGCAGCTCGGACTCCGGCGGCACCGGCTACACGTCGAGCGCCCTGGACCTGGACCTCTACAACCCCGCGCGCGGCCATGTCGCCGACGTGGCCGTCGGATACGACGGTGACCAGAAGTCCGGCAGCCTGCCTGTCCTGCCGCCGGTCGCCCACGCCAACCGCAACGCCGCCACCGAGCAGATCGGTGCGCTGCGCTTCGCCGGCTCCTATTACCTCGTCGCCCATCTCGCGCAGAGCGTCGCCGACAGCTTCGGGGACGGGCCCTTCAAGATGACCCTGCGCGTACGGGTGAGCGGGGCGGCGCAGGACGGGCCCCGGTACGCGGGGGAGTCCGAGCCCAAGGGCGTTTTCGAGGTCACGGAACAGGACCGGGAGGCGGCGGCCGAGGGCGTGACCGGCGGTGACGACACCGCGATGCGCGCGGTCGCCGTGGGCGGGATCGGCACCGGGAGCGCACTGCTGGTGGGGCTCGGGGTGTGGACCGTGCTGGCCAGGCGAAGGAGCGCCGCATAGCCCGCCGGACGCCATGCCGGTGCGGGGCCCTCGGGCCTCAGATACGGCTCAGGGCCCAGAAACCGACGGCGTAGCAGACCAGGGCGAGGAGCAGCAGCGGGATCGCCACGCGGGCCGGAGGGCCGGATCGGGGAGGGCGAGGCGCTCGGTGCCGGGAAGTCGCCTGCCCGGGCGGTGGGGTCTGCGGGGACTGGGCGGTGTACGAGGCGGTGGACGTGCCGGTGCGCTGCTGTGCTGCGGGGGGCAGCGGGTGACTTTGGTGGCTCGAGTGGTTCGGGTGGCCTGTCGGGCCGGCGTGGCTCGGGTAGGCGTACGCCGGGGGGAGTGGCTGGGAAGGGGGCAGCGGGTGCGCGTCGTGCGGCCGACCGGGTGACGTGGACGGGGTGACGGTGGCCTGGGGAGGGGGCAGGTGGAAGCTGCCGGTGTCCGACATGGAAGGCGGTGGGGTGGGAGCGGCCGGGGAAGCGGTGCCCTGGCGTGGGTCGGGGCCTACGGCCTGTGCGCCCGGGGTGGGCCAGGTGCCGTCGGTGCCGCCGGAGGTGTGGGACGCCGGGTCCGATCCTGAGGGCGCCTGGGCGTCCTCGCGGGGCTGCTCCTCGCCGACGCTCTGGTCGGCCCTGTGTTCGAGCCTCTCGCCGGGCCTCTGCCCTGGCCTCTCCTCGCCTGTCCCCGTGCCGGCCGGCTCCCCTCTCGGGCCGAGCCCCCGCGCTCTCTCCAGAGGGCCCTCTGGGGCGAACCCCTGTGGAAGCGGGCCGAGTTGGTCGAAGATCTCGATCAGTTCGTCGTCCGGTCCCGGCTCCGGGAGGAGCTCCGCGGCGGCGGCGAGCGCCTTGCGCGCCCCCGTGGCCGTACGGAACCGCGCCTGCGGATCCGGCTGCAGCAACATGGCCACCACCTGCCACAGCGGCTCCGGAATGCCCTTGGGGGCACTGGGCGTCCCGTGCTCGGCGAAGTACTGGATGAGCGCCTTGCTGTCCGGCTTGGCGCCCTCCAGCAGATACAGCGCGACCAGCCCAGCGGCGAACAGGTCGGCGGGGAAGTCCGGCTCAGCGCCCATCATCTGCTCGGGCGCGAGATAGCCGGGCGTCCCCACCACCAGGTTCGTCTCCGTCAGCCGGGGTTCGCCCAGCCGCATCGCGATGCCGAAGTCGGAGAGCCGCAGCCGCGGCCGACCCGTGCCGGTCGGTTCCAGCAACACGTTGGCGGGCTTGACGTCACGGTGCACGACGTCCTCCGCGTGCACCGCGGCCAGCCCCGACAGCAGCTGGTCGAGCAGGGTGCAGACGAAGGCCGGAGGCAGGGGGCCGTAGTCCCCGACGAGGTGGACCAGGGAACCACCCGCCACCAGATCCATGGTGAACAGGACCTTGTCGTCGTCGGCGGCCCAGCTGGTGGGGGCGAGCACATGGGGGTGGTCGATCCGCAGAGCCTGCTCCCGGACGAAGCGCAGCAGCGAGTGCGCGTCGCTCTGGAGCAGGACCTTGGCGGCCACATAGCGACGACGGCGGTGGTCCCAGGCACGCCAGACGGCACCGACCCCTCCACGCCCGATCGGGTCGACCAGTTCGTACCGGCCGGCGAACACCTCACCCATGGCTGTACGTCGCTCCTCCCCCTGCGGTCTCCCCCCTTGCTTCCCCCTCGGCGAGCGAAACGACTCCCCGACGGGCGAAACGAGTCCTCGACGGACGAAACGAGTCCCCCTCACGGGCCGAACGGCTCCCGACGGGCGGTGCCGGACCCGACGAGACAGGCGGTGCGGTGCCGGACCCGACGAGCGGTGCGGCCCCCGATGAGCGATACGAATCCCCCGCGCCGGCCGGCCCCCCGTGCGGAACACGCCCCCACGTGTCCGCCTGTGCCGTCCAGGCCCTGCGCTGTCCCCCGTAACAGCGGTCCATCCCCCACACCCCCGCACCCCCCGTCACATCACCCGAGCCGGCTGCCGAACCCCCTTCGGCCCGCCGGGCTGCGGGATCAGCTCTGGTGGGACTGGTAGTGCGAAACCGCGTCCGAGGTGCGGCCGGCGCCGTACACCCGGAGGAACTCCGCCAGCTCCGGGTGGGTCGGCGCGAGTGTGTCCGCCGCATCGATGATGTCGCCCGCCGCCGCGACCGAGCGGAGCAGCGACTGGATCTCCCGGACCACGCGCTTGACCGTGGGCGCCCCCGAACTGCTCGTCGTCTGCGTGGTGTTGCTGAGCACCGACCCCCCCTGCGACTTCTTGATCTCCTCCATGCGCTCGGTGGCCTCGGCCGCGCTCACACTGCCGTCCGCGACCTGCCCCGCCAGGTCCTGCAGCAGCTGTACCCGCTGCACCACGGCAGGGTTGCCGATCTTCGCCCGCTGACCGCTCATCAGCTGCGACAGCATCGGCGCGGACAGTCCCAGAACCCCCGCGAGACGAGCCTGGTTGAGACCAAGATCGTCGATCAGCCTACGGAAGAGCGCCCCCAACGGCTCCCCGTACCAGTTCCGCTGCAGCTCCCGCGCTCTTGCGGTGGCTTCCTGCTGTGCGGCGTCCATTGCGTCTCCCCATCGCTTCCCCAAGTACGGCGGTTCGCGGTAGCGAACCACGCCGAGCATCTTACGGAGAGTGGTCGGTCACGGGGACCCCCAATCCTTTTGCGGAATCACGGGGGTGACCCGGTACTCTGGTCTCCGACGCCCACCGAGACGTGATTTCTCCGGTTGGTCGTTCCTCTTCCGGGGCCTTAGCTCAGTTGGTAGAGCGCTGTCTTTGCATGGCAGATGTCAGGGGTTCGACTCCCCTAGGCTCCACAACCGGATGCCCTCCGAACTGCGGAAACGCGGTCCGGAGGGCATTTTCCATGGCCCAGGCGCCCCCAGCGACCGGTGTTTCACGTGAAACAGCACGGCGGGGCGGGGGACCCAAGGACGAGCCTCAAGTCTCCCGCCCCGCCGTGCTGTAGGGGCGGCTGCCGTCAGGAACGGTCGTCGCGCCGGGCGGCCTCCTCCTCGGCCTGCTTCGCCTCCACCTCGGGGTCCAGCACCGACTGGCCACTGCCGTCCACAGAGGACAGACGGCCAGACTCAGGGACCTCCGTCGCGGCGGGCGGCTCCACCAGCCAGTCCGGATTGGCCTGCTTGTCCCACCACTTCCAGGCGGCGAAGGCACCGCCCGCGACAGCCCCCAGAATCACCAGGGACTTCATGGCCCGGCCGGCCTTCGCCCGCCGTTCCTGCTTGCGGACCAGCTTCTTGATCTCCTTCGACGAGACCTGACCGCGCAACGCGGCCATCGCGGCCACACTCCGCGCCGCCGCCTCGGTCGTGACGGGCCCAGCCGCGGCCACCGCCTGCTCCAGCCTCGGCCGGGAGTACTCCGCCGCCTGCCGGGCGGCCTTACGGGTGCGGACGGCGGCCTCGTGGGCGGCCTGGTCCATCTTCGGCGGCACATGCGAGCGGGCCTGATTCAGATATGGCTGCACATGGGCGCCGTACTGGACACGTGCCTGTCCGGCGGCCTGCGTCACCTTGGGCGCCAGCCGTACGCGCGCCTCCTGTGCGTAGTGCGCGGCCCTGTCCTTGGCCGTGTCGGCGTAGGGCGCCACCACTTCCGCGGCGTGCAGCACGCTGTCCTTCGCCGAACCGGTCGCGGCGCGCACGCTGTCGATGCGGGTCACGGGATCCTCCTCCTCGGTGGCGTACGGTATTTCGACTTTCCACCCTTTTACGGATCATGCCTGTCCGGACGCTTCGCGCCATGCGAGACGGGCATACGGGTGCCGATGGCCTTGATCGAGTACAACTACGGATGAATAGGGGGCAACGTGAGCTTGTCGTCGACAATGCCACGGATCGCTGCCAGGCGCCCCCGCCCCGGGACGACCAGACCGGTTTTCTGCAACCGATCGGCCCGGTTTCCCTCCGCTGAACGGAGGTCGGGCGACGCGGAGCCCCGTCCATGCGAGGATCAGGGAGTCACAGAAAGACAACGGAAGGCAGATCGTGGCTGAGCAGCTCTACGCCACCCTGAAGACCAACCACGGCGACATCGAGGTCCGGCTGCTGCCGAACCACGCCCCCAAGACGGTCAAGAACTTCGTCGAGCTCGCCCAGGGCGAGCGGGAGTGGACCCACCCGGAGACGGGCCAGAAGTCCACGGACAAGCTCTACGACGGCACGGTCTTCCACCGGGTGATCAGTGGCTTCATGATCCAGGGCGGAGACCCGCTGGGCAACGGCACCGGCGGTCCCGGCTACCAGTTTGAGGACGAGTTCCACCCGGACCTGCGCTTCGACAAGCCCTACCTGCTGGCCATGGCCAACGCCGGCCCGGGCACCAACGGCTCGCAGTTCTTCATCACCGTCTCCCCGACGGCCTGGCTGAACCGCAAGCACACCATCTTCGGCGAGGTCACCGACGCGGGCAGCCAGAAGGTCGTGGACACCATCGCCACGATCCAGACGAACCCGCGCACCGACCGGCCGCTCAACGACGTGGTCATCGAGTCGGTCGTCATCGAGACCCGCTGAGCGCGAAGGCTCCCATAGGGAACCAATCGCCCCGCTCATCCGTAAGGAAGGGCGGGGCCGGCTTTTCTTCACCAACGACCCAGGGGATCTCATGGACGACCAGGCTGCGGGCAGCTCGCAGGACGCCCACAGCGTCCCCAAGTGCTACCGCCACCCGGACCGCGAGACCGGCATCCGCTGCACCCGCTGCGAACGCCCGATCTGCCCCGAATGCATGGTCAACGCCTCCGTCGGCTTCCACTGCCCCGAGTGCGTCCGCAGCGGCTCCGGCACCGGCCACGCACCCACGGCCACCATGCCCCGGACCATCGCGGGCGGCAGCATCGCGTCCGACCCCCGCCTGCTGACCAAGATCCTCATCGGCATCAACCTGGCGGTCTTCATCGCCGTCCAGGTCCACGAGTCGCTGCTCAACGACATCGTCCTGCTCGGCGCCTGGCCGCCCGCACCCTTCACACCCACCCAGGGCGTGGCGGACGGCGAGTGGTACCGCCTGGTGACATCGATGTTCACCCACCAGGAGATCTGGCACATCGCGTTCAACATGCTCAGCCTCTGGTGGCTCGGCGGCCCGCTCGAAGCCGCACTCGGCCGCGCCCGCTACCTCGCGCTCTACTTCGTCTCAGGACTCGCGGGCAGCGCACTGGCCTACCTGCTGGCCCCTCCGAACACCGCGACCCTCGGTGCCTCCGGCGCGATCTTCGGCCTCTTCGGCGCCACGGCCGTGCTGATGCGCCGGCTCAACTACGACATGCGGCCGATCATCGCCCTGCTGGCGATCAACCTGATCTTCACCTTCAGCCCGGGCTTCAACATCTCCTGGCAGGCCCACATCGGCGGTCTCGTCGCCGGTGTCGTCGTCGGATACGCCATGGTCCACGCCCCGCGCGAGCGACGCGCCCTGATCCAGTACGGCACCTGTGCGCTGGTCCTGGGCGTGGTCGTTCTGATGACCCTGTTGAGGACCGCCCAGCTCAGCTGAGCGCGAGTGTTGTCCACAGCGGGTGTCGGATCTTGTGCACACGGTGCGGGAACACATGTGCCCCCTGTAACCGACCTGCGTTTCCGCAGGTCAGACAGGGGGCGAACAGGTTTTCGACTACCGGTACTTCCGTCATACCGGCGTCAACGTCCAACGAGTTATCCACAGATCGTCTTCATTATCCACCTGTGGATAACTGCTGTGGATAACTCAGCGAACAGCCCTGGGCAGAGCTGCGTTCACCGTCCGGTGACCGCTACTTCCACTGGGTCGAGACACCGAATCCGGCGGCGATGAAGCCGAAGCCCACCACGATGTTCCAGTTGCCCAGAGAGTCGATGGGCAGCGAGCCGTCCGTGACGTAGAAGACGACGATCCAGGCCAGGCCCACCAGGAACATGGCCAGCATGACGGGCGCGACCCAGGCACGGCTGTTCAGCTTGAGGGCTGTCGCCTGCTTCGCGGGCGGCGGCGTGTAATCGGCCTTCTTGCGGATACGTGACTTCGGCACGAGGGTCTCTCCTGTCGATGCGCTGCGTGGCCGCGCAGGGAACTGGGTCGGGCTCGGGGTGGCGTAGGGGACTCCGAGTGCTCCCCCGGGCGTCCGTTAGCGTAGTGCTTCCGCGGCGCCGAAGGAGATAAGGGTACGTTGAGCAATTCTGCCGACTCCCCCGGGACGGGTTCCAACCCTGAGCGCGCGCGTCGTTTTCGGCCCGTGCGGATCCTCACGGCGGCCGTCTTCGCTCTCGCGGGGCTCATCTTCTTCACCAGCTTCAACACCGCCAAGGGCACCAACATCCGTACGGACACCTCCCTGCTGAAGCTGTCCGACCTCATCCACGAGCGGAGCCGGGGGAACGGTGCGCTGGACGAGACCAACGGCACCCTGCGCAAGGAGATAGAGGCGCTCGCCGAGCGTGACGACGGCAGCACCAAGGCGGAGGACGAGAAGCTCAGCGCCCTGGAGGAGCGGGCGGGCACGCAGCGGCTCAGCGGCAAGGGGCTCACGGTCACGCTCAACGACGCTCCGCCGGACGCCACGGCGAAGCTCCCCGGCTATCCCGAGCCGCAGCCCGACTACCTGGTCATCCACCAGCAGGATCTCCAGGCCGTGGTGAACGCGCTGTGGCAGGGCGGTGCCAAGGGCATCAAGGTCATGGACCAGCGGCTGATCTCCACCAGCGCGGTGCGCTGTGTGGGCAACACGCTGATCCTCCAGGGCCGTGTCTACTCACCGCCGTACAAGATCACGGCGGTCGGTGACACGGACAAGCTCCAGAAGGCGCTCGCGGCCTCTCCGGCGATCCAGAACTACATGGTCTACGTCAATGTCTACGGGCTCGGCTGGAAAGTCGAGGAGAACGGCCCGGTGACTCTGCCCGGCTACTCGGGCACAGTGGATCTGCATTACGCGAAGCCTGTGGAGCAGTAGCCGAACCGGGGGAGCTGCCGGTGCGCGTGATCGTCAGGACCGTCAGCGAACTGTGCATCACCGTGGGCAGCCTGATCGTGCTGTTCGTGGTCTACGCGTTGTTCTGGACGGGTGTACGGGCCGACGACGTCATGGACGACCAGATCGATCAGCTTCGGGAGCAGTGGTCGGAGGCGGGCGCGCCTCCCGTGACGTCCGGTTCCGCGTCCGCGAGTCCTGCGAGACCGGCGCCGTACGCCGAGGGCAGGCCTTTCGCGATCATGTACATTCCGCGCCTTGGTTTCACGTGGAACAAGCCGGTCCTGGAAGGCACCGGTACCGGCATCCTGAAGAAGGGGCTGGGGCACTACGCGGAGACCGCGCAGCTGGGGCAGAAGGGGAACTTCGCGGTCGCCGGCCACCGCCGTACCTATGGTGATCCCTTCAAGGACTTTCCCGAGCTCCGGCGGGGTGACGCCGTGGTGCTGACCGACGGTAGGACCTGGTTCACGTATCGGATCGACAAAGGCCCGTACAAAACAGTGCCGACGGATGTCGAGGTGATCGACCCTGTCCCACGTACATCCGGGTACACGCGTTCGGGCCGGTATCTGACGCTGACCACGTGCGAACCGGAATGGGGGCACAGTCATCGGTTGATCGTCTGGGCGCACCTGGACTCCACACAGCCCGTGGAGGCCGGGGAACCTGAGGCGTTGCGCCGTTAGTCTGGTGGCTGTACGGCGTGGGTCTGGTGCCGTGGTACGACGGAAGGGACGGCATGTACGGCTGGATCTGGCGGCATCTGCCGGGGAACACGTGGGTGAGGGCGTTGATCTCACTCGCCCTGGTCGTGGCCGTGGTCTACGTCCTCTTCCAGTACGTGTTCCCGTGGGCGGAACCGCTGCTGCCCTTCAACGATGTGACGGTGGACAACCAGTGAGTGCGCGCATTCTCGTCGTCGACAACTACGACAGCTTCGTCTTCAACCTGGTCCAGTACCTGTACCAGCTGGGTGCCGAGTGCGAGGTCCTGCGTAACGACGAGGTGTCGACGGCTCACGCTCAGGACGGTTTCGACGGTGTCCTGCTCTCTCCGGGGCCGGGGACTCCGGAGGAGGCGGGGGTGTGTGTCGAGATGGTTCGGCACTGTGCGGCCACCGGGGTCCCGGTTTTCGGGGTCTGTCTGGGTATGCAGTCGATGCAGGTGGCGTACGGCGGTGTGGTGGACCGGGCGCCCGAGCTGCTGCACGGCAAGACCTCGCTGGTGGAGCACGCCGGTGGGGGTGTCTTCGCCGGGTTGCCGTCGCCGTTCACGGCGACGCGCTATCACTCGCTGGCGGCCGAGCCGGAGACGGTGCCGGCTGAGCTGGAGGTGACGGCCCGGACGCAGGACGGCATCGTCATGGGTCTGCGGCATCGTGAATTCCGGGTCGAGGGCGTGCAGTTCCATCCCGAGTCGGTGCTGACGGAGCACGGGCACCGGATGCTGGCCAACTGGCTGGTGGAGTGCGGCGACCAGGGTGCCGTGGCGAGGTCGGCCGGGCTCGCCCCGGTGGTGGGCAGGGCCTCGGCGTGACGGCGCTGCGCCCCGAGCGCGAGTCCGACACCTCGTACGGGCAGCAGTCGTACGGGGTGCCGGGTGCGTTCGAGGACTGGCCGGCGGGTGGGGAGTACGGGGCTTCTCCGCGGCCGGAGGCGCCGTCGCAGCCGCCGCAGTCGCAGTCTTACGGGGCCCAGCCGGAGCCGGTCGCGTCCCGGTCCGAGTTGTTTGCGCCGGAGCCAGGGTCGTACTCGGCGTCGTACGAGCCGTTGCCGGACGAGCCGCTGCCGGACGAGTCGTATCTGCCGCCTGTCGACGAGGAGACGGTGGCGCTGCGGATACCGGATCCGCCGGCCGCGGGCAGTGCCGCCGTGTCCGGTTCTCCGGCCTCTTCCGCTGCGCGGCGTGCCGGATCCTCCCATGGGGGCCGGGCGGCCCGCAGGAAGGCCGCCAAGCGCCGTCACGGGCGTCATGGCGGTGCTCCGGGCACGGGCTCGGCTGCGGGATCCGCGCAGAGGGCTGAGGAGGCTCGGGAGGAGCGGCGGGCGCCGCTGTCGCGGGTCGAGGCGAGGCGGCAGGCGCGGGCGCGCAAGGCGAGCCCGGCGGTGGTCGCCAGTCGGGCCATCGGTGAGGTGTTCATCACCACCGGTGTGCTGATGCTGCTGTTCGTCACCTACCAGTTGTGGTGGACGAACGTCCGGGCGCATGCGCAGGCGGGCAGCGAGGCGAGCAGTCTGCAGAACGACTGGGCGAGCGGCAAGCGCAATCCGGGGGCCTTCGAGCCGGGGCAGGGTTTCGCCATCCTGCACATTCCGAAGCTGGACGTGGTGGTGCCGATCGCCGAGGGCACCAGCAACAAGGGGGTCCTGGACCGTGGCATGGTCGGCCACTACGCCGAGGGTGCGCTGAAGACCGCGATGCCCGGTGACAAGTCGGGGAACTTCGGGCTCGCGGGTCATCGCAACACGCACGGTGAGCCGTTCCGGTACATCAACAAGCTGTCTCCGGGCGATCCGATCGTCGTGGAGACGCAGGACGAGTACTACGTGTACAAGATGTCGTCCATCCTGCCGGTGACCTCGCCGAGCAACACGAGCGTCCTGAATCCGGTCCCGACGGGGTCGGGGTTCACCGGGCCCGGCCGTTACATCACGCTGACCACGTGCACGCCGGAGTTCACCAGCAAGTACCGGATGATCGTCTGGGGCAAGATGGTCGAGGAACGGCCGCGCAGCAAGGGCAAGCCGGATGCGCTCGTCAGTTAAGGGCAGATGACCAGTGGCAGCGACCACCGACACGGAGCACGAAGAGCACACCGGCGCGGCGGCGTCCCGGCCGTCGGCGGCACGCCGCCGTCCCGGTCCGATCGCGATGGCGGTCAGTGTCTTCGGGGAACTCCTCATCACCGCGGGCCTGGTGCTGGGCCTGTTCGTCGTCTACTCGCTGTGGTGGACGAACGTGGTCGCGGACCGCGCGGCCGGGAAGCAGGCCGACAAGGTTCGTGACGGCTGGGCGCACGGCCGGGGTGGGCCCGGGGCGTTGGACACCAAGAACGGCATCGGCTTCCTGCATGTGCCGGCCATGAAGAACGGTGAGGTCCTGGTCGAGAAGGGCACCTCGAGCAAGATCCTCAACGACGGTGTCGCCGGTTACTACACCGATCCGGTCAAGTCGGCTCTCCCGATGTCGGGCAAGACCGGCAACTTCGCTCTCGCCGCCCATCGCGACGGTCATGGTGCCAAGTTCCACAACATCGACAAGATGAAGAAGGGCGACCCGATCGTCTTCGAGACGAAGGACAAGTGGTACGTCTACAAGGTCTACGACATCCTTCCCGAGACCTCGAAGTACAACGTCAAGGTCCTCTCGGCGGTCCCGAAGGAGTCCGGCAGGAAGAAGCCGGGCCACTACATCACCCTGACGACCTGCACGCCGGTGTACACGAGCACGTACCGGTATGTCGTGTGGGGTGAGCTGGAGCGGGTGCAGAAGGTCGACAGCGAGCGAACGCCTCCGAAGGAGCTGCTCTGACCGCCCTTCTCGTGAGAGATCGGCCGGTGCCATGACGGAGGCCCGAAGCCGCAACCTTGTTTTGCGGCTTCGGGCCTTTTGTCGCCGTCCGGTTGTCCACGATGTACGGCGGTGATGCCGCTCTCCGCCGCGATGTTCAGGGCGTCGCACTGGACGACGAGCTGCCGTCCGCCGGCCGTGAGCGCGGTGATGTCGATGCCGCGGTTCCTCCCGCCGCCTTGCACGACGACGTGTTCTTCGAACTCGCGCCCGGTCTTGCTCAGGATGTGGGTGATGCGTTGGACTTGATGGCTTCGAGGCCGACCTCGAAGTACGCCGCCACCATCGCCGTCGTCACATGCATCCCGTCCGGCAGTAGCGACAGGGCCTTGACCCAGCGCCGTTGTTGATCATGGGAAGTGTGTGCGGGGCAGGCCGGGGCGTCGGTGAGGGGGGAATTGTGTGGGGAACTGGCGCTTCCTTGGTAGGGTAATCGCACGGTTGACCACCTGGGGGGATGGGTTTTCTGTGGATATCGCTGTGCTGTCAACACCGAGGCCACCAAGGTCACCCGTGTCTCCGGTGAAGGCGATGGTCCAACCTTCCTCGACGTCCCCGGGTGCGGCGTCGTAGCGCGTCTGCGTGTCTCTTCCCTGTCTGCGTTCTTCTGACCGTCACGGCCAGGGCCTTCCGTAATCCCGCAGTTCGGCAAGAGGGCGTGTCCCGGTTTTCCCGGAGTGCCTTCCTGTCTCCGTTGGCGTGTCAGGGGCACGCCAAGAAAGGTGTGTCCGCATGCTCAAGAAGTCACTGGCCATCGGTATCTCCGCCCTCAGCGCCGCCTCCTTCCTCGCCGTGGGCAGTGCCCCGGCCCAGGCGGCGGGCAATCCGTGCGGCGGTCCGTACCAGACCATCGCCTACGTCGACGGACGCCTCCCGGGAGACGGCGGCAACGACGACGGCAGCATGGTCGCCTACGCGGGCGGCACCGGCTACCTGTGCGTCGTCTTCTACAACGAGACGCCGGGCGGGAAGAACGAGATGTACTTCAACGTCTGCCCGGGCAAGGTGAGCGGTCCCGGATGCGGCACCGACCACGGTGACTACGCGTCCCACGCCGGTCCGATCACGATCACCGACACCGGCTGCTTCACCGCCGCGTACAAGATGCGGAACGAGGCGGACACCACCTGGCTCATCAGCGGCAAGCGCAGCTACGGGCCGCGCTGCTGATCCGCGACGCGTGTGCGTGGGCGGGGCTGTCGCCGCCCGCCCGCGCACACGCCCCCGCAACACCGCAGGCGCCGGGCTCTCCGGCGCTGACGAGATGCCGCCGATCCCTCGCGAGCCGTCGCACCGCGGCCATCCGCGCTGATCGTCGCTCGACGCCCTGAGCACACCGGCCTCCGGCCCCCGCACCACACGGCAGGGGCCGCCGTCCTGCCTGAGTCCCGCGTTCCGCCACCCCCCTTGTTACCGAGAGAGGAACCTGCGATGGACCAACAAGTCCTCAGAGCTCAGAAGTGGGTCAACGAGAAGTACAAGAGCGTCGCCGGCTACCAGCGATGCCCGGAGGACGGACGCAGCGGCTGGTCCACCATGTACAGCCTGACGATGGGGCTCCAGCACGAACTCGGCATCAGTCCGGTCGTCGCGAGCTTCGGCCCGGGGACCTACTCCCGCGTCGCCGCCCTGGGCGAGATCGGGTTCGGGTGGGACAAGAACCGCAACCTGCTGGCCTGCATCCAGTTCGGCATGTGGTGCAAGGGCTACTGGGCCGTCGAGCCGGAGAGCGAGGGCTGGTTCACCGGCGTCACGCGTGACGCCGTCAAGAAGCTCCGCTCCAACATGGGTCTTCCCGAAGGCGACGGCACGCTCAACGCGAAGATCATCAAGGCGATCCTCAACATGGACGCCTACGTCGTCGTCGCGGGCGGAAGCGAGGAGATCCGCAGCATCCAGCAGTGGCTGAACAAGGACTACTGGAGCAAGAGCGCCTACAACATCGGGCCCACGGACGGGATCTACTCCCGTGACGTGCAGAAGTCGCTCATGATCGCCCTTCAGTACGAGCTGGGCATCGCGGAGCCGAACGGCAACTACGGCCCGGCCACACAGGCGGGCCTGCGGACCCGCACCCTCGACCAGGGAGCCGGCGGCACCCTGACGAAGATCTTCTCCGCCGCCTGTGTCTTCAACTCCCCCACCTACGACGACGAGCTCCAGGAGGTGCGTACCTCCTGGCGGGACACGTTCGACGCGAAGCTCGCCGAGTGGCTCCGCGCCTTCCAGAAGTTCAACAGGCTGAGCCAGACCGGCAAGGGGGACTACCAGACCTGGTCCCAGCTCCTGGTCTCCATGGGCGACCCCGACCGGCCGGCCACGGGATCGGACACGCGGTTCGAGATCACCGCGTCGCGCGCGAAGTGGCTCAAGGACAACGGCTTCGAGGTCGTCGGCCGTTATCTCTACGATCCGCCGGGCTCCACCAAGGACAAGGAGATCAAGCCCGGGGAGCTGGAGACGATCTTCTCCCACGGACTGAGCGTCTTCCCCATCTACCAGGACAACGCCCGCGAGCTGAGCGACTTCACCTACCAGCAGGGTTACCAGCACGGTCTGAACGCCCATCAGCTGGCCAGCGGGTACGGCTTCAACCGCGGCACCACCATCTACTTCGCCGTCGACTACGACGCCACCCAGGAAGCCATCGACAGCGAACCGCAAGGAGTCGTCGCCTACTTCCACGGTGTGCAGGCCGCCCTTGCCAGCAAGGGAAAGAAGTACAACCACGGCGTCTACGGATCCCGCAACGTCTGCATCAACGTCACCAACAAGACGTTCGCCCGCTACTCCTTCGTCTCCGGCATGTCCTGGGGGTTCTCCGGGAACCTCGGTTTCCCGATCCCGCGGAACTGGTCGTTCAACCAGATCAAGGAGTTCAAGGTCCAGAACGGGACCGACTCCTTCGACCTCGACCGCGACGTCTCCTCCGGGCGCGACCGCGGTGCGTCCTCGATCAGCGACAAGGCCAAACCGGCGGACGACTTCATCGCCTACGTCCAGACGCTGTACGACCTGGCCGGCTCCTACGGGGCGAGCGGGCAGAAGCGCAGCCAGCTCGTCATGGAGTACATCCGCCACCACGAGTACGGCGACAAGGACACGCTGAACAAGATCGGCTGGTGGTACCTGATCGGCGGGTACGACCAGGGGTTCGTCAACTACTGCAACGACCGCGGCATGTCGGTGAGGAAGAGCTTCAAGGATCCCTTCACCGGCTACGACCTGGGCGCCGAGCACATGATGGCCACCGCGAACGCCCATCTCCTGACGGACCAGCCGTCCAACCGGAAGGGCGCCAACGGGGGTGACGTCGGAGGCTGGGCCGGTGACCTGATGACGTTCTGGTCCGACTGGCGCAACTCCGAGAAGGAGTACGCCGATCCGCTCGCCTTCTGCCACGACAGGCTCGCCGTACCCGGTGTGTCGTCCTCGTTCGGTTTCGAGGACCTCATCGAGGACGCGGACGGCTACCTGATCGCCCGCGCGGTCCGCAACAACAGGACCATCGTCGACGCGGTCAAGGACCACTACCAGAAGGACGGCGGGCTGCGTCGCTTCAACAACTACTTCGCCCAGCGCTGGGGGAACGCGACCGACTGCAAGGACTCCGCGCACAACGCCCTGACCGCTTCCGACACCGTCCTGGGGCCGGGCCGTAAGCAGCTCATCAGTCTCAAGGGCGCCGTGCTGCCGGCGGTCTACCAGAATGCTCCGGGTGGATTCGACAAGCTCCAGAGGTTCGAGCAGGGATTCGTGGACGCTCTCCTCGCCCGCATGGGCATGGAGAAGAGCAAGGCGGCGCAGTACCGGGCCAACCACGAGGCCTTCCTCAAGGCGGCGCGCAGCCGGGCCGCGCGTTCCGCCCGGGACTGAGTCATGACCGGCGGGAACAAGTCCTTCCGGCCGGAACGGTTCGCCTACCTGGCCGGACTCGCGGTGATGGGCGTCGCGCTGCTGTTCCTCCTCGGCGGCACCGGCATCGTCGTGACGTCGGTGGCGGCTGTGCTGTGTATCGGCATGGTCGCCGGAGGCCGCAGCGGTGTCCGCGCCGTGCGGGCCGGCAGATGGAGCCGGCCCAGGACCTGGCTGTCCCTGGGCGTGGCCTGTGTGTCCACCGGGGTCGGCGGTTTCGTGGTGGCCTATCTGACCGGGATCTTCTCCGGCGGCCTGGACGTCCAGGAGGCCTGTGTCTACGGGCACGGTGTCCGCTACGACGATGCCTTCCGGGAAGCACACGCGCAGGAGTTCAACCGTTGGTTCCCGTTGCACAGCAAGTGCAACGAGGACTTCGACCTGGTTCCCGCCTGGGTCAACCCAGCCATTGTGTTCTTCGTGCTGCTGGCGGCGATCGGCGTGCTGTGCCTCGCTGCCGCAGTGGTGACGGCTCTGAGGACGAGGAGAAACAGATGAAGATGGGTGACCTGACGAGGCGTCGTTTCGCCGGGGCCACCGTCGGCGTGGCGGGTGCGGCGGCCTTGGGCTCGCTGCTGCCCGCCGGACAGGCCGTCGCGGTGACCGGGGCCGGTGCCGGTTCCTGGACGGAGGACACCACCGGCAACGGCTGGCCCCTTCTGGAGGAGGCGGAGTCGTTCACCATCGAGGGCAGTGACCAGGAGGTCAGACTCGCCGGCGGTGACGCCGCCGTGGTTCTGCTGCACGTGGCTCGCCGGTTCCACTACGAGATCGACCGGCTGCGGGACGGCGACGTCCAGGGCTGGGTGGGTGAGCGCCGGATCTCGACGGAGTACGAGTCGAACTACCTCTCCGGCACGGCGATCGCCATCCGGCCGAGGGCGTACCCGGTCGGCGTGAAGGACGGCCTGTACCCGAACGAAGTCGTCGTGGTCCGGGACATCCTCGCCGAACTGGACGGAGTCGTCCGCTGGGGCGGTGACTTCACTCCGGCGAAGGAGTCCCACTTCGAGATCGGCGTCAAGCCGGGGCATCCGCGGCTGAAGGGCGTTGCCCGGAAGATCCTCGGATGGGAGGAAGGCCCCGGGGACCAGGGGGCTGGGGCGACGGACGCGTTCGACCCCGGGCGGCGCAGCAGGGCCCGCTCGTTCGCACGGCGCGCGGCCTAGGGCCTGTCGTTTGGATCATGCCGGCGTCGCGGGGCGTGGCACGCACATCTGCCGCGTTGTCGTCGGTCGCCGACGCTCCGCGTCGACTCCCTCCTCCGCCTTGCAGCTGCACGCACCACGCCCCGCTCGGCTCGGCTGAAAGACACAGTCCCTCTCAGCCGACCTGATCCAAACGACAGGCCCTAGCGACACGGAGAAGGGCCGGCCCGCAGGTCCTGCGGGCCGGCCCTTCTTTCAGCCACTCGTCATTCCGCCGCGGCTCAGGTGGTCAGGTTGTACTTGAAGCCGCTGAACTTGTCGCCGCTCTTGATGAGCGAGACGCGCACGCCGACCTTGATGTTCTCGGGCACCTGGCTGCCGAAGCACTTGTACTCGTGCGAGAGGGCGGGCTGCGTCGTCTTCAGTTCGGCGATCGTCTTGTAGTCGCTCATCCTGAAGAGGTGGATCTCGACGGCGTACCCGTCGCTCTGGTCGTCGTAGACGGTCAGGCAGTCCCCGTCATGACCGAAAGCACCCTTGCCGCCCGGGTCCCAGTCCGTCGTGTAGACGAAGCCGCTGTTGGTCCCGGCGTTGGCCGTTCCCGAGGCGAGGAAGGTCAGGGCGCAGGCAGCCCCCAGGGCGGCCACGATTCGCTTCTTGATGATTACCCCCATATGGTCATGTCGCGTTCAAGACGCGAACAAGACGTGATCATAACGCAGGATCCAGCCATGTCTGTGGGGCTTTTCGGGGTGGTGCCCGTCACTCCTTTCCGGCCAGGCGGACGGACAGCAAGGCGCCCCAGCACGGAGGGTGCTGGGGCGCCTTGCTGTCCGCGTTACGGGTGGAGGTCAGTCCTCGTTGCGGCCGGTGAGGCCGCCGAAGATGCCGCCGTTGCCGTTGCCGCCGTTGTTGTTGCCTCCGACGCCGACGGTCTGCAGGGTGACCGTCGTGGAGGCCGGGTCGTCGACCTCCTGGTTGGGCTGCGGGTCCTGGCCGGCGACGAGAGCGTTGTCGTTCTGGTCGCTGCCGTTCGCGAACTGGATGTTCGTGAAGCCGGCCTGGGCGAGGGCCTGCTTGGCCTGGCCGACCGTCTGGCCGACGACCTGGGGCACGCGGGTCTTCTGCTTCTGCTTCTTGCCGATCTGGATGTTGACCGACGAGTTCTTGTCGACCGAGGCACCGGCCTGCGGCGTGGTCTGGATGACCTTGCCGACCTGGTTGTCGTCCTGGGTGTCGACCTCGGTGCAGTTGCCCACCAGTTCGTTGGCGGTCATCTGCGCCTTGGCCTGGTCACAGCTCTGGCCGAGCACGTCCGGGACGGTGGACTTCGCCTCCGCCTTGGCGATGGTGAGGGTGATGGTGGAGCCCTTCTCCACCTCCTCGCCCAGCGCCGGGTTCTGCTCGAGGACGGTGCCGGGGTCCTCCGAGGACTCCTTCGTCTCCGTCTCGACCTCGAACTGGTACTTGTCGCCCGTCAGCGTCGCCTTGGCGTCATCCAGGCTGTCGCCGACGACACTCGGCACCGCCACCTTCGGCGCCCCGGTCGACACCACGAGGTTGATGGTGTCGCCCTTCTTGACCTTCACCCCGGCGTCCGGGTCCTGGTCGCAGACCTTGCCCTTGCTCTGGTCCTCGCAGGGCTTGTTGGTGGTGCTCAGCTTGAGATCGCTGTTCTTCGCCAGTTGTCTGGCGGTAGGCAGCGTTTCACCGACGAGGTTCGGAGCGGGAACCGTGTCGTTGGCGACCCCGTCTCCGCTGAACGCCCACCGCCCGATGAGGATCGCCCCGACCAGGACGAGGACGCCCGCCACCACCAGCAGGATCGTGGAGGTGTTGCCCTTGCGCTGCTGTCCGCGGCGCCGGTCCGGGCGGTCGTCGTAGCCGTAGCCGCCGTCGTCCGGGTTCATGGGCGGCAGCATCGACGTGGCGCCGGCGCCGGAGTCCGCGCGCAGGGCCGTCGTCGGCTGGTCGTCGGGGTAGCCGCCGTAGCCCACCGAGCCCAGCGCGGCCGTCGCCGCGACCGGCTGGCCGTCGAGGCAGGCCTCGATGTCGGCGCGCATCTCGTCGGCCGACTGGTAGCGGTAGTCCGGGTCCTTGACGAGCGCCTTCAGCACGATCGCGTCCATCTCGGGCGTGATCTCGGGGTCGAAGACGCTCGGCGACTGCGGCTCCTCCCGGACGTGCTGGTAGGCCACGGCGACCGGGGAGTCGCCGACGAAGGGCGGGCGGACGGTCAGCAGTTCGTACAGCAGACAGCCGGTGGAGTACAGGTCGGACCGGGCGTCGACCTGCTCGCCCTTCGCCTGCTCCGGCGAGAGGTACTGGGCCGTGCCGATGACCGCGGCGGTCTGCGTCATCGTCATGCCGGAGTCGCCCATGGCGCGGGCGATGCCGAAGTCCATCACCTTGACCTGGCCGTTGCGCGTCAGCATGACGTTCGCGGGCTTGATGTCGCGGTGGACGATGCCGTTTCTGTGGGCGTACTCCAGGCCCTGGAGGATGCCGATGGTCATCTCCATGGCGCGTTCCGGCAGCAGTTTGCGGCCGGAGTGCAGCAGCTCACGGAGGGTCGAGCCGTCCACGTACTCCATGACGATGTACGGGATCGACACGTTGTCGATGTAGTCCTCGCCCGTGTCGTAGACCGCGACGATCGCGGGATGGTTGAGCGAGGCGGCCGACTGGGCCTCCCGGCGGAACCGGGCCTGGAAGGAAGGGTCGCGCGCGAGATCCGCGCGCAGCGTCTTCACCGCCACGGTGCGGCCGAGGCGGGTGTCATGCGCGAGGTAGACCTCCGCCATGCCACCACGCCCGAGCACCTGGCCCAGTTCGTACCGGCCGCCGAGGCGACGCGGCTCTTCCATAGCTACCTACCAGCCCTCTCCGTCGGTCCCGACCGCAAACTGCTGCGGCCGGAGGCTGCCGTCCGGGCCTACCGTACCCGGCTCGCTTTGTGTGACCTGGCCAAGCCCGTCAGCCGATACAGGACCGGTATCGCAACGTGCACCGATGTGAAACAGACGTGAGCGGGGTCACTTCTTGCTGTTGATGACCGCCTCCATCACGTTCCTCGCGATCGGCGCCGCGAGGCCACCGCCGGAGATGTCGTCACGGACGGCCTTGTCGTCCTCGATCACGACCGCCACCGCCACGGGGGAGCTGCCGTCCTCGCCCTTGGCGTAGGAGATGAACCACGCGTAGGGGTTCTCCTTGTTGTCGACACCGTGCTGGGCGGTACCGGTCTTGCCGCCCACGGTGACATTCGGGATGCGGGCGTTGGTGCCGGTGCCCTTCTCGACGACCGTCTCCATCATGGACTGCAGGATCTGGGCGTTGTCCGAGGACAGCGGCTGGCTGAGCTCTTCCGGCTCGGTCTTCTCGATGGTGTCGACGCTGCGGGCCTGGAGCTCGTCGACCATGTACGGCTTCATCAGCTTGCCGTCGTTGGCGATGGCCGAGGACACCATGGCCATCTGCAGCGGGGTCGCGGCGGTGTTGAACTGGCCGATCGACGACAGCGCGGTCTCCGACGGGTTCATGTCGTCACCGAAGACCGAGGCGTTGGCGCGCACCGGGGTGAAATGCTCCTCGGTGAAGCCGAACTTCTTGGCCATCGCCAGCATCTTCTCGTTGCCGAGGTCGGAGCCGATCTTGCCGAACACGGTGTTGCAGGAGTACTGGAGCGCCGTCCGCAGGGTCGCGTTCTTGCAGGGGATGTTCCCCTCGTTCTTCAGCGGGGTCGTGGTGCCCGGCATGGTCCACGGCAGCGGCGTCTTGGTGTTCTGGTCCGGGTCCGTGTACAGCCCGTCCTCCAGCGCGGCGGCCGCGGTGAGCACCTTGAAGGTGGAGCCCGGCGGGTAGGTCTCGCGCAGCGCCCGGTTGAGCGTCGGGTCGTCGGGGTTGTTCTTCTTCTCCAGCTTCTGCCAGGCCTTGGTGTCCGTGGTCGTGGAGTTCCCGGCGAAGGACGACGGGTCGTACGACGGGTAGGAGGCCAGGGCGAGGATCTTGCCGGTGGACGGCTCGATGGCGGCGACGGCGCCCTTGCCGCCCTGCTTCTTCAGACCGTCGTAGGCGGCCTTCTGGGCGGCGCCGTTCAGGGTCGTGACGACGTTGCCGCCTTCCTGCTTCTTACCCGTGAGCATGTCGAGGGTGTTGCGGAAGAAGAGCCGGTCGTCGTTGCCGGTGAGGATGCCGTCCTCGAGGTTCTCCAGCTGTGTGGCGCCGAAGGCCTGCGAGGCGTAGCCGGTGACCGGCGCCCACATCGCGCCGTCCTTGTAGGTGCGCTTCCACTTGAAGTCGCTGCCCGACGTCTCCTTGGAGCCGGTGATGGGCTTGCCGTCGACGATGATGTCGCCGCGGGGCGAGGCGTACCGCTCGATGATGACGCGGCGGTTGTTCTTGTCGGTGCGGAGTTCGTCGGCCTGGACGTACTGGATCCAGTTGTCGCGGATGAGCAGGGCCAGCACGAGCAGGCCACAGAAGATCGCGATCCGGCGCAGGGGCTTGTTCATGACGGGCGGACCACCTGGGTCATCTCGGCGTCGGGGTTGCCGGCGGGAGAAGGTGCCGGACGGCGTGCGGTGTCGCTGATGCGTAGCAGGATGCCGATCAGGGCCCAGTTGGCGATCACGGAGGATCCGCCGTAGGCGACGAACGGCAGCGTCATACCGGTCAGCGGGATGAGGCCCATGACACCGCCGGCCACGACGAAGACCTGGAGGCCGAAGGCACCGGAGAGGCCGACGGCGAGCAGTTTGCCGAACGGGTCGCGGGCCGCGAGTGCGGTGCGAACACCTCGCTCGACGATCAGGCCGTAGAGGAGCAGGATCGCCATGACGCCGGCCAGTCCGAGTTCCTCGCCGAAGGTGGCGAGGATGAAGTCGGAGTTGGCGGCGAAGCCGATGAGGTCGGAGTTGCCCTGGCCGAGGCCGGTGCCGAGGGTGCCGCCGGAGCCGAAGGCCCACAGGGCCTGCATGGCCTGCTCGGAGTGGACGACGCCGTCCTGGACGCCGGCGCGGGAGAGTTTGAACTCGTGCGCCGGGTCGAGCCAGGCCTGGACACGCGTCTGGATGTGCGGCTCGAAGCTCGCCACGCCGACGGCGCCGGCTGCGGACATCAGCAGACCGAAGACGATCCAGCTGGTCCGCTCGGTGGCGACGTACAGCATGATGACGAACATCCCGAAGAACAGCAGGGACGTACCGAGGTCGGTCTCGAAGACCAGGATGAGGATCGAGATGACCCAGACGACGAGGATCGGGCCGAGGTCGCGGCCGCGCGGCAGGTACAGGCCCATGAAGCGGCGGCTGGCCAGGGCCAGGGCGTCTCGCTTGACCATGAGGTAGCCGGCGAAGAAGACGGCGAGGACAATCTTTGCGAACTCGCCGGGCTGGAGCGTGCCGAGACCGGGGATCTTGATCCAGATCTTCGCGCCGTAGATGTTCGCGCCAAGTCCGGGCACGAGCGGCAGGATCAGCAGGAACAGCGCTCCGGCCATGGAGATGTACGTGTAGCGCTGCAGAACGCGGTGGTCCTTGAGGAAGATCACCACGGCCGCCAGCAGGGCGACACCCAACGCCGAGTACAGCAGCTGACGCGGTGCGGCCTCGGCGTAGTTGCTGAGTCGCTTGGACTGGTCCAGGCGCCAGATGACGACCAGGCCGAGTCCGTTCAGCAGCGTCGCGATCGGCAGCATCAGCGGGTCCGCGTACGGCGCGAACTTCCGTACGACGAGATGGCCGACGCCCGCGAGCAGGCCCAGTCCGAGCCCGTAGCTCAGCAGGCCCGGAGGCACCGAGTCGTTGATCGCCAAGCCGACGTTGGCATAGGCGAACACCGGAATGACGACGGCGAACACCAGCAGCGCGAGCTCGGTGTTGCGGCGACTCGGCGCACCGATCGCGCCGATCGTGGACGTGTGGTGCGTCGACGAGTGCGACGTATTCGTACCGCTCATCTTGTGACAGGGCCTCTCACGGCTTGCCTACTGCTTCCCGCACAGCGAGACGACCTTCTGCTCTTCCTCCGAGAGGCTGGGGCCGGGGCTGGGAGTGGGTGCGGTCGTGGTCGGGGGCGTGGACTTCTCAGGCGTCGACGGCGAGCCCGATGGGTTCGACGGGTTCGGCGTCGGTGTGGCCTTGGACGTGAAGGAGGCGGGAGTGGTTCCCGTGGTGCCCCCGGCCTCGCCCTCGCCGGTCTTGGCGTTGTTCCGGCTCTCGGCCTCGCGCCGCTGCGCCTGCTTCTTGCACGCGGAGGCCTGGACCGACAGTTCCTGGATCTTCGCCTGGGCGTTCTTCAGCCCGCCTTCGGCGATGGTCGCCTCGACCAGCTTCTGCTGGTAGGGCGGCAGGTACTTGAGTTCGATCTCGGGGTGGTCCTTCTCGACCTTCGAGAGCGAGACCCAGGCCAGGTCCTGGCTGATGCCCCGGTAGAGCGCGACGTGCTCGTCCTCGGTGCCGACGTAGTACTGGGTCTGTGTCCAGCGGTAGCCGCCGTACAGACCGCCGCCGACGACGGCCAGCGCGAGGGCGCCGTAGAACGATCTCTTCAGCCACCTGCCGCGCTTCTTCGGCTTGACGAAGTCGTCGTCGCCGTAGTCGAAGCCGGCCGCCGGGACGTAGCCGGTGGTGTCGCCGGAGCCGGGCGGGCCGAACTCGCCGCCCGAACCGCCGTGGCCGTGGCCCTGGCGGCCGAGGCCGGAGGCGCGGCCGGCGGGGGTCTGCATGATGCCGTTGTCGTGCAGCTGGTGCTGGTTCTCGGCGACGGCGCCGACCACGACCGGGGTGTCGGACAGCTGGCCGGCGAGGGTGTCGCCGGTGTCCAGGTCGAGGACGTCGGCGACGATGACGGTGATGTTGTCCGGGCCGCCGCCGCGCAGTGCCAGCTCGATGAGGTTCTGGACGGTCTCCTGGGGGCCCTGGTAGCTGGCGAGGGTGTCCTCGAGGGTCTGGTGGGACACCACGCCGGAGAGGCCGTCGGAGCAGATCAGGTAGCGGTCGCCGGCGCGGACCTCGCGGATGGAGAGGTCCGGTTCGACGTGGTCGCCCGAGCCGAGGGCCCGCATCAGCAGCGAGCGCTGCGGGTGGGTCGTGGCCTCTTCCTCGGTGATGCGGCCCTCGTCGACCAGGCGCTGCACCCAGGTGTGGTCCTGGGTGATCTGTGTGAGCACGCCGTCGCGCAGGAGGTAGGCGCGGGAGTCGCCGACGTGGACCAGGCCGAGGCGCTGACCGGTCCACAGCAGGGCGGTCAGGGTGGTGCCCATGCCCTCCAGCTGCGGGTCGTCCTCGACCATGGAGCGCAGCTGGTCGTTGGCGCGCTGGACGGCCGTGCCGAGGGAGGTGAGGACGTCGGAGCCGGGGACGTCGTCGTCGAGCGCGACGATGGTGGAGATGGCCTCGGAGGAGGCGACCTCGCCGGCGGCGGCGCCGCCCATGCCGTCGGCGATGGCGAGCAGGCGTGGGCCGGCGTATCCGGAGTCCTCGTTGCCCTCCCGGATCATGCCCTTGTGCGATCCGGCGGCGAAGCGCAGGGACAGACTCATGCGCACCTCGCCCGTCGGCTCCGGGTACAGCCGGTCGTGTCGAGCCACACTGCCCACCCTCCGGTCGGGAGCGCGCCGGGGCCCGGGGTGGTGCCCGCCACTGCGTGCTCGCTCCGCTCGCTCATTTTCGTACTACTTCCGCAGCTCGATGACGGTCTTGCCGATGCGGATCGGCGCGCCCAGCGCAATCGGTGTGGGAGTCGTCAGCCGGTTCCGGTCAAGGTAGGTGCCGTTGGTGGAGCCGAGGTCCTCGACGATCCACTGACCGTCGCGGTCCGGGTAGATCCTGGCATGGCGGCTGGAGGCGTAGTCGTCGTCCAGCACGATCGTCGAGTCGTGCGCCCGGCCCAGGGTGATGGTCTGGCCCTGGAGCGCGACCGTGGTGCCGGTGAGGGTGCCCTCGGTGACGACCAGTTTGGTGGGGGCGTTACGGCCGCGGCGGCCGCCGGTGGACTGCTGGCGCTGCTGCGGCGGCGCCTGGCGGGCGGCCTGCTGCTGCCGGCCTGCCTCGCGGCGCGATCCGCGCTGGGTGACACGCGTACCGAACAGGTCGCTCCGGATGACCTGCACGGCCACGATCACGAACAGCCACAGTACGGCCAGGAAACCCAGCCGCATGACCGTGAGGGTCAGCTCTGACATTGCCCCCGCTTCACCCTTCGGCTTGCCGGTAAATGATGGTGGTGCTGCCCACGACGATCCGCGAGCCGTCGCGGAGCGTAGCGCGGGTGGTGTGCTGCCCGTCCACCACGATGCCGTTGGTGGATCCGAGATCCTGGATCGTCGAGGGCGTTCCGGTCCGGATCTCGCAGTGCCGGCGGGAGACGCCGGGGTCGTCGATCCGCACGTCGGCGTCGGTGCTGCGGCCCAGCACGAGCGTCGCGCGGGAGATCTGATGGCGGGTGCCGTTGATCTCGATCCAGTGGCGGGTTCGTCCGCCGGCTGCCGGGGCGGCCGGGGGCCGCTGGCCGCCCGCGGGCTGCGGGTAGCCGTATCCGCCGGGGCGGCCGCCGGGCGGCGGCGCGGACGGCATGGGAGGGGCGCCCGCGGGCGCGGCGGACGGCGGGTAGCCGTAGCCGCCGGGGCGTCCGCCCTGCGGGGCGGCGGGCGCGGCGCCGCCGCCTGCGGGGCCGCCCTGCTGGCTGCTGGAGGAGGCGAGCGTACGGCTGCGCACCCGGTACAGGCCGGTGTCGAGGTCCTCCGCCTTCTCCAGGTGCACCTTGATCGGGCCCATGAAGGTGTAGCGCTGCTGCTTGGCGTAGTCGCGCACCATGCCGGCGAGCTCGTCGCCGAGCTGGCCGGAGTAGGGGCTGAGCCGCTCGAAGTCCGGTGTGCTCAGCTCCACGATGAAGTCGTTGGGCACGACCGTGCGGTCACGGTTCCAGATGGTGGCGTTGTTGTCGCACTCGCGCTGGAGCGCTCCGGCGATCTCCACGGGCTGGACCTCGGACTTGAACACCTTGGCGAAGGTGCCGTTGACCAGACCTTCGAGACGCTGCTCGAACTTCTTCAGGACTCCCATGGGGCACCTCCTCCGTCGCTGCCGTCCTGTGTACTGCCCTGCGGGCCACTTGCCTGGTACTGCTTACTGATCGTATCCACGCGCCGCTCGATCGGCTGGTTCCCCCTGTCAGGCCGGTCGACGGGTGTCGACGGATGACGAAAGTTCCCTGTGGAGCTCCCCATCGAACTCCTCCGCTAATACTGCTGCGCGCGACCGCTTCTTGTACTCCTCGCAAGGATCGTAGAGGCGGCCGCAGACCAGTGTCCCGCACCTGACTGTGGACCCGGACCGCCTCCTGGGGAGACAGGCTGTACCGGTACGAGGTTGATACGTGAAGCGGTACGCGTTGATACGTGGCCAGGGCACCGAAGGTTCGGCGGGGCTCCTGCCTGCGGAAGAACGGATGTGAACCCACCCCGTCCAGCGTGCTAATGTTCTGGGTGTCGGAAGGCGCCGGCCCCCAAGGGGCCAACGCCCAGGACACACCCAATGCGCGGGTGGCGGAATAGGCAGACGCGCTGGATTCAGGTTCCAGTGCCCGCAAGGGCGTGGGGGTTCAACTCCCCCCTCGCGCACAGTGAGACACGGGTCTCTGTCGGTGACGAAGTCACCGCAGGGGCCCGTTTCTCGTTTCCGTTGTCGCTGTGAGGCATCACACAGCCTGATCAGGCGGCGGGAGACGGGCTCCGCCCGTGAGGAAGCTCACGGCGAGAGCCTGCCGGGCAACGGTGGTCCGCCACCGGCCTCGGGCAGCACGAGCCGGAAGACGCTGCCGTGGCCCTCGGCCGTCTCCAGTTCCAGCCGGCCGCCGTGGCCCTGGGCGATCGTCATCGGGCCGCGCGACAGCGGCCACGGCCGGCTCGTGGACGTCGTGCTCGACGTACCACCGGGAGAGCGCATGTCATGACCACCGTCCGCATCGCCGACGACCAGCCGAACACGCAGTCGAGGACATCCGCATGGCCGCCGAGCTCCGCCCCGACGTCGTCCTCATGGGCGTGTGCATGCCCGGCGTGGACAGGATCGAGGCCACCGGCCGCATCGTCGCGTCCGGACCGGCCATGAGCCCTGTCCGGCGATGTCACCGACTCCGCCGGTGCCCCCGCGGCCCTCAGCGGGCGCCCACCGCCTCGGGGAGTTCGGCGAGTTGCGCCAGGGCCTGCGGCGGCAGGATCAGGGAGCCCGCCGCCACGTTGTCCTCCAGGTAGCGGCGGGTCTTCGTGCCGGGGATGACGCCCACGTGGTCGCCCTGGGCCAGCACCCACGCGATCGACACCTGCGCCACGGTCGCACCCAGCTCCTCGGCCACGGCCCGCACCCGGTCGACGAGCGCCTGGTTGGCGCTGATGGCCTCGGGCTGGAACCGCGGGATGCGGTGCCGTCCGTCCACCTCGGGCAGGTCCTGCGGGCTGCTGATCAGCCCGGACAGGAAACCCCGGCCGAGCGGGGCGAACGCGATGAACGCGATGCCCTCGCGCCCGCAGTGCTCCACCACGCCGTCGGTCAGGGCGTCGCGGCTCCACAGGGAGAGTTCGCTCTGCACGGAGGCGACCGGGTGGATCGCGTGCGCCCGGCCGATCTCCTCCGCCGACGCCTCGGACAGGCCGAGTGCGCCGAGCTTGCCCTCCTTCACCAGTTCCGCGAGCGCCCCAGCTCTCCTCGACCGGCACCTCCGGGTCGATGCGGTGCAGCTGGTAGAGGTCCACGTGCTCCACGCCGAGCCGGCGCAGGCTCGCGTCGACGGCGGCGCGCAGGTACTCGGGCCGGCCGTCCCGGTGACTGCGGTAGGTGGCGGGGTCGTCCACGACGAGGCCGCCCTTGGTGGCGAGCAGCGCCTTGTCGCGGTGACCGCGCAGCGCCTTTCCGACGAGCAGTTCGTTGGTGAACGGGCCGTACTGGTCGGCCGTGTCGATCAGGTCGGCGCCGATCTCGAGGGCCCGCCGGATGACCCCGATGGACTCGTTCTCGTCCCGGCCCAGCTCGTCGTACCCCCACGACATGCCCATGCAGCCGAGGCCGACGGCCGCGAAGGTCCGCTCCGAGCCGCCCAGTTGGATCCTGCGCATCGCCGTGCGCACCGCCTTTCCCACTCGCTCGTGTGCACGTCTGTGCACAGGCCTCTACTCTATGCCAGAGTTCTTATACATCAATGACAGCGATCATAAAACTGACATCGATCATAAAGCTGTCCATGATCAGACAGAGGTGATCCTCCGTGTCCACCGGCAACCCGCGGGCCACGCTCGCCGCGGCGTGCGTCGTCGGTCCGCTCATGACCCTGGTGGTGACCGGCCCGTCCGTGGCCGTCCCCGACATCGGCGCCGATCTGCACAGTTCACTCGCCGCCGCCCAGTGGGTGGTCGACGGCTACATGCTGACCGCGTCCAGCAGCCTCGCGGCCATGGGCTCGCTCGCCGACCGCATCGGCCACCGCAGGATGTTCACCTGGGGCATGGCCTTCTTCGCCTTCTGGATGACGGTCTCGGGCCTGGCGAACAGCATTCTGCTGCTCGACGTCTCGCGCGCCGTCGCCGGCTTCGGCAGCGGCGCGGCGCTCGCCTCCATCACCGCGATCCTGGCCCAGTCCTTCGACGGCGCCGCCCGCGCCAAGGCGTTCGGCCTCTTCGGTACGTTCCTCGGCGCGGGCCTCGCCTTTGGGCCGATGTTCGGTGGTGCCCTGGTCAACCTGGGGGGCTGGCGTTCGGTCTTCCTCGTCCTGGCCGCGGTCTCCGCGCTCGTACTGCTGAGCACGCCGCTGCTGCCCCGCTCGGAGCCCCACCGCGGACCCCGCTTCGACTGGACCGGCACTTTCGCCTTCGGTTTCGGCGTCGCCCTGTTCGTCCTTGCCCTGGTGGAGGGGCCGGGCCGGGGCTGGACCGACCCGGTGGTGCTCGGCTCGGCCGTCGGCTGCCTGGTCCTGATGGCGGCCTTCGTGGCGGTCGAGCGCCGCACCGAGCACCCGATGTTCGACCTGGGCCTGTTCGCCCGCCCGCAATTCCTGGCCGTCTGCCTGGTGCCGCTGGTGCTGGCCTTCAGCTTCGTGGCGCTCGTCATCGTGCTGCCGCCGTACCTGACCTCCACGAGCGGTATGTCGGCCTTCCGCATCGGCCTGGTCCTGCTGCTCCTGACGGGCCCGTCCCTGGTGATGCCGGCGATCACCGGCGTGCTCGCGCAGAAGGTCTCGCAGCGCGTGCTGTTCGTCGTGCTGCTGTGCTTCTCCGCCGTCGGCGCGGCCTGGCTGGCCATGGTGGACGCGGGTGCCTCCACGGCCGCGCCGGCCGGGCCCCTGCTCTTCCTGGGCATCGGCTACGGCATCTCGCTGGGCATCCTGGACGGCGCGGCGGTCTCAGCCGTCGAGCCGGAGCGGATGGGCATGGCCGCGGGCATGTTCAACACCGTGCGGCTCGCCTCCGACGCGGTCTCCATGGCCGGGCTCGGCACCCTCGTCACGGCGCTCACCAAGAGCGCTCTCGACAGTGGCGCGGTGTCCGGGTACCCCGGCGGTGCCGAGGCGCTGACCTCGCGCGCGCTGCAGGGCGGACTGACCGAGGCCGCCGGGTCGCTGCCGGCCGGCGAGGTGCGGGACCGGGCGGTGCACGCGGTCACCGACGCGTACGCCAGTGGTCTGCACACCACCCTGTGGATCGTCGCGGCGGCGTGCGCGGTCAGCGCGGTCGTGGTCTTCAGCCTGCTCTCCGGTGCGAAGCCGTCCGGTGACGCGCCCGCCGAGGCGACCGACAACCCGTCCACGGCGTCGCCCGAGCCCGCCTCCGCGCACTGAGGGACGGGGTCATGGCTCAGCGACGATCAGGCAATGCACGACCAAGGCTTCGCCTTCTGTCGTATGGAAGACTGTTGACATGGCGAACAGGACGACGGGGACGGTCGCCGCCGGCCGACTCGGGCACACGATCAAGCGGGCGGAACAGGCTCTCATCGCGCGCAAGACGGAAGTGCTGCGGGAATTCGGCCTGACGGTGCCCCAGTACTCGGTCCTGCTGCTGCTGTCGGTCTCCGACGGTATGTCCGCGGCCCAGCTCGCCCGGGAGTGCATGGTCACGCCGCAGACGATGGCCACGGTCCTGACCAATCTGGAGAAGGCCGATCTGGTGTACCGGGAACCCTCGGAACTCCATCAGAAGGTCGTGGTCAACCGGGCGACCCGGGCGGGCCGTGCCATCGCCAAGAAGGCCGACAAGGCGGCACTGCGCGTCGAGGGCTCGCTGAGCGCCGAGTTCACGGCCGAGGAGCTGGCCCACTTCGAGGAGTACCTGGAGCGGGCGATCGCGTTGCTGGGTTCGCTGGACTGATCCGGCTCTCGAGGGTTTTCTGCTCGGCTGCCGCCCGAGCTCAGGTGGCGTCGGCGCCGCCGTCCCCGAGCGGACGACCTTGCCCGAAGCGAGCCTTGACAGCGGGGTCGTCGAGCAGCCGGGCCGGGTAGCCGGGGCCGGTGCGGGCGGTCAGGTCCTGGTGGCGCAGGGGCTCGCCGCAGGAGGAGCAGACGACCTCGGCGCGGGTGTCGTGGTCGCAGGAGGTGTGGTGCAGCACCACCGGGGCGCCCTCGTCGCCGGCCAGCCAGCGGTCGCCCCACGCGTTGATCGCGGCGAGCACACCGAAGAAGTCCCGGCCTTTGTCGGTCAGCAGGTACGCGTGGCGGACCGGGTCGCTCTGGTACGCCTGCCGCTCCAGCAGGCCCTCGGCCTCCAGCCGCCGCAGCCGGTCGGTGAGGGTGTTGCGGGCGATGCCGAGCGTGCCGATGAAGCCGTCGAAGCGGGACTCGCCGTAGAAGACCTCGCGCAGCACCAGCAGGGACCAGGCGTCGCCCAGGATGTCGGCGGTGCGGGCGATCGAGCAGGGCCAGGAGCCGAACGAGGTCCGTTTCACGGCTGCCAGGTTATCGGTTTCATCATGAGATGCACCCGCTGTCGCTACGTCACTCCTTCACACCCGCCAGTTCCACCGGGCGGCGGCGCAGGGTGAGGGCGGCCGGGACGAGCGCGGACGTGACGGCCAGGACCGCGCAGGCCGCCGTCGTCATGCCCAGGGCCTGCCACGGCAGCGTGATCGTGGCCGGGGCCGACAGCAGGGCGAGGGCGCTCCCCATTCCGGCCAGGTTGACGGTGGCGACCAGGAGGCCGAGGAGCGCGCCGGCCGCCACGACCGCCAGGGCCTCCGCGCCGGTCAGCCGCAGCACCTGCCACCGGGTGGCCCCGGCCAGCCGCAGCGCCGCCAGCTCCCGGGCCCGGTCGGACGTCGCCATGAGCATGGTGTTGGCCACGGAGATGCCCGTGTAGAGCAGGGCGACGCCGAGTACCAGCAGGAGGCCGAGGCGGGTGGTGCGGTTGGTGCCGGGACGGCTGTCGCTGATCCACTGGTCCCGGGTGAGGACCTGTCCGCTCCCGGCGCCGAGCGCCTTGCGCAGGGCGGTGGCCACGGCTCCCGGATCCGCGCCGGCGGCCAGGGCCACGTCCACCCGGTCGACCGGGGCGCCGGGGGCGTTGCGCGGGGTGACGTAGACGCCGTTGTTGCCGGTGCCGGTGGTCATCACCGCGGCGATCCGCAGGGTGCGCGGTGTCCCGTCGCCCAGCCACACCCGGACCCGCTCGCCCACCCGGTGCCGCTGCCACTCCTCGTTGACGATGATCGAGTCGTCGTCGAGGCCGTCCACCTCTCCGGCCGCGAGCGGCAGACGCGCGGTGGCCGCCAGCGGGCCGGGTACGGCGGCCCGGGCCTCGGAGCGGACCAGGGCCACGCCGTCCTCCAGGACGTGGACGGCCGTCGAGGAGGAGGGCGAGACCACCGTGCCCGGTACCGCCCGCAGCCTGCGCAGGGTGGTGTCGTCGAAGCCCGTTCCGCCCGCCGGGGTCACGACGAAGGCGGCGGTGGTGCGCTCCCTGGTCTCGGCGGTCCTCGCCTCGTTCAGGGTCGCGGTGGCACCGAGCAGGGAACCCGCGAGGGCGACCGTGACCAGGACGGGGGCCGCGAGGGCGGCGGTACGGCGTGTCTGGGCGGTGGTGTTCTCCCGCACCAGCATGGCGCAGGCACCCGGCAGCCGGGCGAGGAGCCTGATCACGGGGCCCAGCACGAGCGGCGACAGCAGGGCGGCCGCGGTGATCAGCAGCATGGGGCGGCTGATATAGGTCTTGCGCTGCAGCAGGTCCCCCGGGTCGCCGGTCAGGGCGAGGGCCAGGGTCGCCGCGGCCGTCAGCAGCAGGGCGGTACCGCACAGCAGGCGGCCCCGGGGCAGGGTCCCGCTGTCCGCGGACGTCTCGCGCAGGGCCTCCGTGGGACCGGTGCGGCCGGCCCGCCAGGAGGCCGCGGTCGCCCCGCACAGCGCGACGAGCAGGCCGGTCCAGAAGGCCGCGTGGTACGGCCAGGTGTGGTCGCCGAGGGTGAACCAGGCCGGGGCGAGGCCCTCGTCGGCCACCCACGCGGCCAGCCGGGGCGCCCCGAGGGAACCGAGCACACAGCCGGTGGCCGAGGCGAGCGCGCCGACGCCGAGGGCCTCGGCGAGGACGCTCCGGCGGATCTGACCCGGACTCGCCCCGGCGGAGCGCAGCAGCGCGAACTCCCGGCGCCGCCGCTCGACCGCGAACGCGAACGTCGACGCCACGACGAAGACCGACACGAAGGCGGTGACACCCCCGGCCGTGCCGAACAGGGCGTTCATCGCGGTGAGCGCCTCGGCGTCCCGGCCGGGGTCGGCGTCGGCGAGGCGGCGCGCGTCCCCGGTGAGGACCTCGGCGCTGCCGCGCACGGCCTCCCGTACGGCGGACGGCTCGGCGCCGACGACCAGCTGACCGCTCACCGGCTGCAGGCGGGCGGCCCGCGCGTCGGTGAAGAACACGGCGTGCTCGAAGCCGCGCGAGGCGAGGGTGCCGACGACGCGCAGCGTGCCCCGGTCGGTGCGGATCCGCTCACCGGGGCGGGTCCAGTCGCCGGTGACGGCGACCTCGCCGGCCGCGTGTGGCGCCCGGCCGGCGGTGAGGTCGTACGGGGCGAACGCGGCGGTGGACCAGGGGTGGCCGACGAGGCCGGCGGGGCCGCGTCCGGCGCGCACGGCGAAGACCCGGTCCTCGACGACCCGGCCCAGCTCCCGAAGGCGCGCGACGGTCGCCGTGGGCACCGGGCGCGGGTGGGCGAGCCGGGCCTCGCGGTCACCGATCGGCGTCGCAACGCGCAGCGTGTCCGGTCCCTTGACGACGACCGGCGCTGCCGCGAAGCGCTCGGGCGGGCGCTCCGGGGCGGCGGCCGAGGAGGCCAGGGTGAGGCCCGAGACGGTGAGCAGGGCCACGCCCAGCGCGAGCGCGACGAAGCTGCCGGCGAAGGCGACCCAGCGGGTGCGCAGGGTGCGCAGGGCGACGCTCAGCACGGGACGGCCTCCAGCCGGGTCATGCGCGCGGCGACGGCGTCGGCGCTCGGATCCGCCAACTCCCCGTGCACGCGCCCGTCGACGAGGAAGACCACGCGGTCGGCGTACGCGGCGGCCACCGGGTCGTGCGTGACCATGACGACCGTCTGTCCGTCCTGGTCGACCAGGCCGCGCAGCAGAGCGAGCACCTCACGGCCGGTCCGCGTGTCCAGGGCTCCGGTCGGCTCGTCGGCGAACAGCACCTCGGGCCGGGTGATCAACGCCCTTGCCAGGGCTACGCGTTGCTGCTGACCGCCGGACAACCGGGCCGGTCTGTGCCGGGCCCGGTCGGCGAGGCCGACCTGCTCGAGCGCCTGGCGCACCCGGGCCTTCGGGACGCGGCGGCCGGCCAGGCGCAGGGGCAGGACCACGTTCTGCTCGGCGGTCAGCGAGGGCAGCAGGTTGAACGCCTGGAAGACGAACCCGACGCGCTCGCGGCGCAGCAGGGTCAGCCGCCGCTCGCTCAGCCCGGTGAGTTCGGTGCCGCCCACGCTGACCGACCCGGAGGTGGGCCGGTCCAGGCCGGCGGCACACTGGAGCAGCGTCGACTTGCCGGAGCCGGAGGGGCCCATGACGGCGGTGAAGGTCCCGGCGGGGAACGTCAGGGTGACCCCGTCGAGTGCCTTCAGGGGGCCGTACGTTCTGGTGACCGAGTCCAGCCGGATGGCGTCCATGTCCCTGCCTCACGTCGATTGACCGTTGGCCTCCACGGAATCGCGCCGGGGCGGGTCCGCGCAGTGCGGTGGGGCCTAGACCTGGGGTAGGGCCAGGCATACCCCGGGCCTCCCGCTGAGCCCATGGCGGGGGATTCGAGGGGCTTCTACGGTGATCCGCATGCACCCTCCCAACGTGTGGCGGGCCATGGCCCGGCCCGGTTACCTGCTGTCGGCGTGGCCTTGGCGGGCGGCCGCCTACCTGCTCTCCGGCACGGTGGCCGGCGTGGTCGTGCTGGTGGGGATCGTGACGTCCGTGACGGCCGGCGGGGTGCTCGCTCTGGCGCTGGTGGGGTTGCCCCTGCTGCTGGGGACGGCTCTGGCGGGCATTCCGGTGGCGGCGCTGGAGCGGCTCCGGCTGCGGCTGGTGGACCCGGGCCCGGCGCCCGATCCGCACGAGAGCCCCGGGGAGCCGGGCCTGCGGGCCTGGCTGTCGACGCGGCTGCGGGAGCGGGCCACCTGGCGGGAGTTCGGCCATGCCCTGCTGTTCGCCGGACTGTTGTGGCCGGTGGACGCTCTCGCCCTCACCGTCTTCCTGCTGGGCCCGCTGACCGTGGTCGCGACCCCGTTGGTCGTGGCCGTCACCGGTGAGGCGAAGGTGCTCAAGGTGTGGCTGGTCTCCAGCTGGCCGGCGGCCTTCGGCTTCGCCGTCCTCGGGCTGGGCCTGCTGGTCGTGGGCGCCTACCTGCTGGGCGTCGCGGCCGGCGCCCGGGCCGGTCTGGCGCGGCTGCTGGTCGCCTCGCGGGAGGCCGATCTGGGGGCCAGGGTGGTCGAACTGGCCAAGTCCCGCGTTCGGTTGGTGGACGCCTTCGAGGCGGAACGGCGGCGCATCGAGCGCGATCTGCACGACGGGGCCCAGCAGCGGCTCGTCGCCCTCACGATGACGCTCGGCCTGGCCCGGCTGGACGCCCCGCCCGGCCCGCTGGCCGACCAGCTCGCCACAGCGCACCGGGAGGCGGGCGCGGCCCTCGCGGAACTGCGCGAACTCATCCACGGCATCCACCCCAAGGTGCTCGCCGACTACGGCCTCGAAGCCGCCGTCGCCGACGCCGCCGACCGCTCGGCCGTGCCCGTCGACGTCGACCTGGAGCTGCCCGGACGGCTGCCCCAAGCGGTCGAGGCCGCCGCGTACTTCGTGGTGTGCGAGGCGCTCGCCAACGTGGACCGGCACAGCGGGGCGAGCCGGGCGCAGGTGAGTGGCGGGCACCGCGACGGCCTGCTGGTCCTGCGGATCCGCGACGACGGGTGCGGGGGCGCGCGGGCCGGGACGGGCAGCGGACTGACCGGACTCGCCGACCGGGTGTCGGTGCTCGATGGCAGACTCTCCCTGTCCAGCCCGTCCGGCGGACCGACCCTGCTGCGTGTGGAGATCCCCTGTGGCCCTGCGAGTTGAGCGTCCGCTGCGCGTGGTCCTGGCCGAGGACAGTGTGCTGCTGCGGGACGGTCTGGTCGGGCTGCTCGGCCGCTGCGGACACCAGGTCGTCGCGGCCGTCGGGGACGCCGAGGCGCTGGTCACGGCCGTCGGGGAGCACGATCCCGACGTGGTCGTGACGGACGTGCGGATGCCGCCCGGCTTCCAGGACGAGGGCCTGCACGCGGCCGTGCGGCTGCGCGAGGAGCGGCCCGCGCTACCCGTCCTGGTCCTCAGCCAGTACGTGCAGCGCCGCTACGCCGCCGAACTGCTCGACTCCGGTGACGGCACGGGCGTCGGCTACCTGCTCAAGGACCGGGTCGGCCAGGTCGAGGAGTTCGTCGAGGCACTCGGCGAGGTCGCCGACGGCGGTACGGTCGTCGACCCCGAGGTCGTACGGCAGTTGCTGCGCCGCCGCCGCGACCCGCTGGAACGGCTCACCCCGCGTGAGCGGGAGGTGCTGGCGCTGATCGCGGAGGGCCGGTCCAACAGCTCCATCGCCCGCGAACTGGTCGTGTCCGAAGCGGCCGTGGGCAAGCACATCTCCGGCATCCTCACCAAGCTGGACCTGCCGCCGGCGGACGACACCCACCGCCGGGTGCTGGCCGTGCTGACGTACCTGCGGGCGTGAGGCCGGCCCCAAGCCGCCGCGCCTGCCGACGCGTTGTGTAAAAACCACCGAGTTGGTTTCATTGCGTCGCCATCAGAGCCGTGCAGGGGAGCCACGGGTGACCAAACAGGACCGGGCCGTCCGGACTCGTCTCGCGCTGATCCGGTCGGCGGCCGAGCACTTCGAGGCACGGGGATACGTCCGCGCCAGCCTGGCGGAGATCAGCGCCGGAGCCGGAGTCAGCTCCGGGGCGCTGCACTTCCACTTCGCGAACAAGGCCGCCGTGGCCGAGGCCGTCGAGCATGCCGCCGCCCGTGCCCTGCGCCGGGCCGCGGTCCTGGGCCACGGCGGCGACGGGTGCGCGTTGCAGCGTCTGGTGGACGTCACCCACCACGTCGGCCGGCTGCTGCGCGCCGACGTCGTGGTGCGCGCGGGGCTGCGGCTCAATGCCGAGGCGGTCGCCGGGCGGGTGCGTGACCTGCGCCGGGAGTGGCGGGAGTGCGTGCACGAGCTGCTGGCCGAGGCGGACCGGAGCGGCGAACTCGCCGCCGGAGTGCCGCCGCACCGCACCATCGCCGTCGTCCTCGCCGCCACGACCGGCATCGAGGTGCTGGCCCGGGACGACCACGGCTGGCTCGGGCGGCACGCGCTGACCGACCTGTGGCAGTTGCTCCTGCCGTGCATGGCCGCACCGCACGTGGCCGGCGCCCTGGACCCGGCGGGAAGCGGGCCGCACCTCGTGGAGCTGGATGCCGACGTGGAAAGAGACGTCGAGGCGGGACCGGACGTCGACGCGGACGCGCCGCAGGGGGACCGCAGCCGGGCAGGGCTCGCGCTGCGGTAGCGGGCGCCGAGGCCCCCACCGCTGCCGGGCTCCGAAGCGCCCACGGCGTTGAACCATGGCCAAAACAAACCGGACGCCAAGTTTTCCCGTCGTGCACGACGCACGATGGTGTCCCTGCACCTGGACCGAGGAGCGATGTGTCATGGCACAGCAGGCCTGCCCCTTCCTGACGATCGAAGCGTCCGGCCAAGACCTGTACGGCGAGATATCCCGGATCCGAGACCAGGGCCCGGCGGTGGAGATCGAACTCCCCGGCGGTGTACGGGCGTGGTGGATCAACGGCCTGGAGCTGAACAAACGGCTCCTGTCCGGCCCCGAGACGAGCAAGGACGCCTTCCAGCACTGGCCGGCCTGGATCAACGGGGACATCTCCCGCACCTGGCCGCTCGCGATCTGGGTCTCGGTGCGCAACATGGTCACCGCCTACGGCACCGAACACAGCCGGCTGCGCAAGCCGATGGCCGCCGCCTTCACCAAACGCCGCGTCGACGCGCTGCTCCCCCGCGTCCAGGAGATCGTCGACCGGGCGCTGGACGACCTGGAGCGCCTCCCCACCGGCGAAGTCGTCGACCTGCGGGCGGCGTTCGCGGCGCCGGTGCCGCACGAGGTGGTGTGCGAACTCTTCGGCGTGCCGGGGGGCGAGGACGGCCCGCGCAAGGCCCTCTACCGGATCATCAACAACTTCTTCGACACGGCGATCTCCCTGGAGGACGCCCAGGCCAACGCCGTCGACCTGTACGGCACGCTGACCGCGTTCCTCCAGGACAAGCGCGAGCACCCGGCCGACGATCTGACGACCGCCCTCATCGCGGCGCGCGACGAAGGCAGCCTCAGCGAACAGGAGTTGATGGACAACCTGATCCTGCTGCTCACCGCGGGCTTCGAGACGACCGTCAACCTCATCGACAACACGGTGCACAGCCTGCTCGCCCACCCCGACCAGCTCCAACTCGTCCGCTCCGGGCAGGTGACCTGGGAGGACGCCCTCGAGGAGTCGCTGCGCTTCGAGGCACCCGGCGCCATGTCGGGCCTGCGCTACGCCGTGGAGGACATCGAGATCGAGCCGGGGCTGACGATCCCGAAGGGCGACGCGGTCGTGGTCTCCTTCGCCGGTGCCGGACGCGACCCCGAGCGCCACGGGCCGGACGCCGAACGGTTCGACGTCACCCGGGCCACCAGCCGCGACCACGTGTCCTTCGGCCACGGTGTGCACCACTGCCTGGGCCGGCCTCTGGCCATGGCCGAGGCGACGGTGGCCCTGACGTCCCTCTTCGACCGATTCCCGCGGCTGGCCCTGGCCGACCCGGCCCGGCCGCCGAAGCGGCTGCGGTCCATCATCTCCACGGGGCACCAGGAGCTGCCCGTGCTGCTGCACGGCCGGGGCCCGGGTCCTCAGCCGGGCCCGCGCCCGGAGGAGGCCGGGGCGATCAGGAAGCTGACGGAGCTCGGAGGTACGAGCGGTACCAAGGTGCCGCGCGTGTGAACGCGGCGGCGAAACCGTCGCCGGGTGAGCAGTCGAGGTCCTTCCAGAACACGTCGTCCACGAACCAGTGGTCGACCGTGAGCATGCCGAGGTGATGCAGGGCGAAGGGGGTCCCGGCGGCCCGGTCCAGAGCGGTGGCGACATCCACCGCCGCGCCGCCGCCGGGCTCCTCCACCTGCGCGCACACCGCCCCGAGCAGCTCCTCGGCCGCGACGGGCTCGGGGTGGTTGACGTGGTGCACGCCGCCGTCGAGCGTCGGCGACAGGGCGGCGGCCACCACCGCACGGCCCAGGGTGCCGACGTCGATCATCGACTGCAGCGCCGCGCAGCCGGTCAGGGTCGCCGACAGCTCGCGCAGCAGCCGGACCAGTCCGGGGACGACCCAGCGGTCGCCCTCGCCGTACACGAGGTGCGGGCGCAGCACCAGGCCGCCGGCGTCGAGGACGTGCCGTTCGGCGGCGGCCCGGGTGCGGCTGGTGGCCGACGCGGGCGCGATCGGAACCTCTCCGGGGCGTACGCCCCGGAAGGGGCCCCGGCCGTACACCGCGGCCGTGCTCACGTACACGATGCGGCCCACTCCGGCGCGGACGGCCTCCTCGACCAGGGCGCGGGTGCCCAGGTCGTTGACGGCCTCGACGGTTTCGGCGTCGCCGCCGATCAGCGTGGCGCAGTGCACCAGGACGTCGGTGTCGGCGCAGACGCCGCGCAGGGACGGGGGGTCGAGGAGATCGCCGTAGAGCCGTTCGCCGTGGCCGGTTTCGCCGTGGCCGGGATCGCCGGGGACCGCTCCCGGCTGTGTCCTGCGGGACAAGTGCCGTACGCGGATGCCCGGTTGCTCTTGTGCGACGGCCGCCACCCGGCTGCCGACGAAGCCGCTCGCACCCGTGATCAGGAAGTTGACCGTCACGACAGGGACCGTACCCGGTCCGGCTGCCCACAGGTCAGCGTGGCGCTGAAGACGGTCTCGCCGTCCTGCCGTCCCGAGACCCGCACGGTGACCTCGTCCGGCTCCCCGTCGAGGAGCTCCGCCTCGATCCAGCACGGGCTGTCCAGCTCGGCGTACCGGTCGAAGGCGGCCGTCATCGCGCGGGGCAGGAAGGGGTGCCGGCCGGAGGCGGCGGTCGCGGCCTGACGGGCCGCCTCGAACAGGACCATGCCGGGCACGTGGTCGTTGGGCCGGGGGAAGAGCACCGGGTGGCCGGTGTCGACGCGCAGCCGCCAGACGCCCGGGCGGTCGGAGGGGGCGAGGACGACGTCCTCGGCGCGAGCGCGGCCGGCGTCCCTCGGCGATATGCCCGGCGGCAGCGGGAGGGGAGTGACCGGGGCGGCCAGCTGCCGGGCCCGCAGACGGCGGTAGGCGAGCGGGGAGGTGCAGGCGGTGCTGCCCGTGCCCCGGGCCACGAAGCGCCCCGCCCGGTGGAACTCCATGGTGGTGCGCATGCTGTGCAGACCCCGGCCGCGGCGGCGTATCTCGGAGCACACGACGTCGATCTCGACCGGCTCGGCGGCGTCCGACAGCGCGAGCGCGGACGGATCGGTGGAGACGGTCAGGTCGTACATCACGAAGTGCGTGTCGCCGGGAGCGCCGAACTCGGCGTGGGCGAGCACCATCGAGGCCTGCCGCAACGTTTCGCCCACGATCATCGGATCCTGGTGGCGGTCGTCCACGGAGTGGAAGAAGGTGTGGACGGCGGGCCAGTGAGCGGTGAAGCGGAAACGGGTCTCGGAGATTCGGCTCCACCGGTCGGGGAAGACGTCCGTCTCTGTGGTGCGGTGGGCCAGCTCTTTGGTGACCGGGGTGGAGTCGGGGGGTGCTATGGAATCGATGACCGTGGCGTATGGCGCGTTCTCGACGGCCGCAGACGTTTCGTTTGCCGGAGCGGCCCGGTGTCCGGTCTGATCGTCCAAGGGTGCGCTTAAAGGTCCTGACTGCTGCATGAGAACCCCCAGGATCGGCTGCCGGGCTGTGTTCGGAGCTTGACTAAGATACGGACTAGCCGGTTTTTTTCAAAGGGTGGGCCTCACCGCTGGAACAGGCCTCTCGCGCCCCGCTGCACAGCGGTTTCACAGAGATCGACGGAGATCAGGAGGCATGCGATGGCGCGACAGGAGCGCGCGATCCGCACCCGGCGGACCATCCTGGAGGCGGCCGCGGCCGTCTTCGACGAACGCGGCTACACCTCGGCGACCATCGGGGAGATCCTGGACCGGGCAGGCGTCACCAAGGGCGCGCTGTACTTCCATTTCGGCTCCAAGGAGGAGCTGGCGGTGGGGGTGTTCGAGGAGCAGCTCGCGATCGCGCTCCCGCCGCAGTCCAGCAAGCTCCAGGAACTCGTCGACTCCGGGCTGGTGCTGGGCCGCCGGCTGCGGTCCGAACCGCTGGTGCGGGCCAGCGTGGGACTGGCCCTCGACCAGGGGGCCATGGACCTCGACCGCACACCGGCCTTCGGCATGTGGTTCGACCAGAACGTGCAGCGGCTCGCCGATGCGAAGGCGCAGGGCGAACTGCTGCCGCATGTCGACGTGGCGGAGACGGCGGAGCTGCTGGTGGGCAGCTTCTCGGGGGTGCAGCTGCTGTCCCAGCTGCGCTGCCAGCGGCAGGATCTGGACCGCCGGGTCGTCGTGATGTTCGAACACTTCCTGCCGAGCATCGCCGTCCCCGCGGTCCTGGCCCGTCTCGACATCTCGGTGGAGCGGGCGGAGCGGGTGCTGGCGGAGGGGCGGGAACAGATGGCGGCGGTGCCGGCGCAGACCACGCCGGGGGCGGTGCGGGCTTCCTCGGGGGCGTAGGGCGTCGCCTCCGCCCGGACCGCCTCCGACCGGCTTCCGCACGAGTTGTCCACAGTCGTGTAGTTGTCCCCAGGGTCTGACGCGTTTCGGCCGCCGGTTGTACGGTCGGCACGAGTTGATGTTCGTGCACGTGCGGGGGAGGCGGTCGGTATGACCAGGGCTGGAGCGGCCAGGGCTGGAGCGGAGGACGCGGCGGGGCGTCGGCTGCCCCGGGTGCGGGGTTTCGCCGAGTGGCCGGCCGAGGGCTCCCCCAAGGAGGAGGGCAAGGCCCTGCGCAAGCGGATCCCGCGCGGCGCGCACGCCACACTCGACCTGGACGCGTCCCGGCCCGACGCGGTGAGCGCGGTCGAGGAGTCGGGCCGCGGCAGGCTCCCCGAGCTCACCCCGATACGGGTCGGCCGCATGGCCGCCACACCGTTCGCCTTCCTGCGCGGCGCCGCGGGCCTCATGGCGTACGACCTGGCGCGTACCCCCATGACGCGGGTGCTCGCGCAGATCTGCGGTGACGCGCACGCGGCCAATTTCGGTCTGTACGGCGACGCGCGCGGCGGACTCGTCATCGATCTGAACGACTTCGACGAGACGGTGCGGGGGCCCTGGGAGTGGGACCTCAAGCGCCTCACCGCCTCCCTGGTGCTGGCGGGCCGGGAGGCCGGTGCCGACGAGGACCGGTGCCGCAAGGCCGCCTACGACGCGGTGGGCGCCTACCGCCGCACCATGCGGCTGCTGGCGAAGCTCCCGGTGCTGGACGCGTGGAACGCCATCGCGGACGAGGAACTCGTCTCCCACACGGACGCCCATGACCTGCTCGGCACGCTGGAGCGGGTCTCCGAGAAGGCCCGCCACAACACCAGCGGCCGCTTCGCGGCCAAGTCGACGGAGGCCACCGAGGACGGCGGGCGCCGCTTCGTCGACGCCCCGCCGGTGCTCCGGCGCGTCCCGGACGCGGAGGCCGCGGCGGTGGCGGCGTCCCTCGAGGAGTACGTCGGCACGCTGTCGGAGGACCGCCTGCCGCTCCTCGCCCGGCACGCGGTGCACGACGTGGCGTTCCGCGTGGTCGGCACGGGCAGCGTCGGCACCCGGTCCTACGTCGTCCTGCTGCTGGACCACCGGGGTGAACCGCTGGTGCTCCAGGTGAAGGAGGCGCGGGCGTCGGCGCTGGTGCCGCATCTGGTGACGGCCGGTTTCGAGGCCCCGGAGGTCGAGCACGAGGGCCGGCGGGTCGTGCTCGGCCAGAAGCGGATGCAGGTCGTCAGCGACATGCTGCTCGGCTGGACGACGGTCGACGGGCACCCCTTCCAGGTCCGTCAGTTCCGCAACCGCAAGGGCAGCGTCGACCCGGCCGCCCTGGCCGCCGACCAGATGGACGACTACGGCCGCATGACCGGCGCGTTGCTGGCCCGCGCCCACTCCCACAGCGTCGATCCGCGGCTCGTCGCCGGGTACTGCGGGAAGAACGAGGAGCTGGACGAGGCGGTGTCCGCGTTCGCCGTGGCGTATGCGGACCGTACGGAGGCGGACCATTCGGACCTGGTGACGGCGGTACGGGAGGGCAGGATCGCGGCGGAACCGGGCGTCTGACCCAGGTGCGGGCAGTGGCCGTTCAGGCCGCGGGCAGTCGTGCCGCTGGGGCGATGGGGGCCCCTGCCCTGTTCCCGGCTGCGACAGGGCAGGGCGCTCTCCGGGGCAGGGGCAGTCGGCCCGTGACCTAGGCTGGTCGGGTGACGACCCCGGAAGCTGAGCAGGACGGCGGCGACGCCGCCCGCCCCGAGGCGCGGCTCGAGCGCGCCGTACGGGCCGCCGAGCAGGCCTTGATCGAATACGAGATCGCGGTGGAGACCTTCCGCGTCGAGGTCGAGAACTTCTCCCGGCTGCACGAACAGAAGCTCGGTCCGCTCTACGCCCGGCTGGAGGAGCTGGACGCCCGGATCCTCGAGGCCAGAGCCGCCCGAAGCGGCGACCCCGATGACCGGCGCCGGGCGGAAGAGGCCCGGGCCCGCCTCGCCCCCATCCCCGGCGTCGAGGAGCTGCTGCACGGCTGGATGGACGACAGCGGCCTGTTCCCGGAGGCCGTGGCGATGCTCACGGAGCAGCCGGTCCGGCCACCCCAGCGGGTCCGCCCCAGCGAGGAGGCCCGCAAGCTCTACCGCGACCTCGCCCGCAAGGCCCACCCGGACCTGGCCCAGGAGGAGAAGGAACGCGCGCGGCGCGAGGAGTTCATCACCCGGGTGAACGCCGCCTACGCCCGGGGCGACGAGGCGGAGCTGCGCGAGCTCGCCGAGGAGTGGGCGGCGGGGCCCGAGCTGAAGCGGGGCCCTAGCCGCGCCGAGGAGCTCTACGCCCGGCTCGAATGGCTCGCCCAGCGCAAGGAACTGCTCGCCCTGCTCGCCAAGGAGCTGGAGGAGAGCGCCATAGGCCACATGCTCCAGCTGGCCCCGGACGACCCGGACGGTCTCCTGGACGAGATCGGGCAGCAGCTGCGCACCCAGGTCACCGAGCGCGAGAACGAGCTGGCCGGGCTGCTCACGGAGGGCTGAGCCGCGTCCCGTCCGGCCCACGGGCCGGTTCGGGTAGCGTCGGACGCATGAGTTTCGGAGCTGGTGTGCCCACGGTCGCGGTCGCGGACCTCAAGGACGGCGACTTCCTGCTGGACGTCCGCGAGGACGACGAGTGGAAGGCGGGTCACGCCGAGGGGGCGCTGCACATCCCCCTCAGCGATTTCGTCGCCCGCTACGGCGAGCTGACCGAGGCCGCGCCGCAGGACGGCCGGGTCCATGTCATCTGCCGCTCCGGCGGCCGTTCCGCCCAGGTCACGATGTACCTGGCCCAGCAGGGCATCGACGCCGTGAACGTAGACGGCGGCATGCAGGTGTGGGAGGCGGCGGGCCGTGCCGTGGTGACGGACGACGGCCAGCCGGGGTTCGTGCTGTAGCAGCCGTGCTGTAGCAGCCTTCTGTGGCAGCGCTCTGTAGCAGCCGCTCGCGCCGGTGCGTTCAGGCCAAAGGGTGGGCCGCCAGCAGGTCGCCCAGGGCCTCCTCGTGCGCCGCCGCCGGGCCGAGTGACAGCTCCAGGTGCTTGGCCCAGGCGTGGTACCGGTGCAGGGGGTAGTCGACGTCGGCGCCGAACCCGCCGTGCAGATGCTGCGCGGTCTGCACGACCCGGCGTGCCCCCTCCGCCGCCCAGATCTTGGCGACGGCGACGTCCCCGGTGGCGGGCAGCGCGCCCGGGGCCCCCGAGGCGAGCCGCCAAGCGGCCTGCCACAGGGTGGCCTCCATCGCGCGGAGGTCGATGTAGCGGTCGGCGGCCTGCACGGCGACGGCCTGGAAGGTGGCGATCGGGAAGCCGAACTGCTCCCGCTCACTCGCGTACTCCCCGGTCATCCGCAGCACCCGTTCCCCCAGCCCGAGTGCCAGCGCACAGGTGCCGGTGGCCAGCAGGTCCCGCAGCCACTCCCACGCCCCGTCGGCGTCGATCACGTCCCGGGCCGCGAGCCGCGCCGACTCCAGTCGCAGCTCGCCGAGGCGTTCGCCGCTCGTGGAGAACTGCTCGGCGAGGATCACCCCCCGGTGTCCGCGCGGGACCAGGGCCAGCAGGGTCCGGCCGGCCTCCGTGTGCGCGGGGACGACCGTGACGTCCGCGTCGTAGGCCCACGGCACCGCCGTCTGCACGCCGTCCAGCACCCAAGCGTCGCCGTCCTGCCGTGCGGTCACGGCGAGCTCGGCCGGGTCGTGGCCGGTGCGGCCGTGCGCGGCGACGGTCAGCACCAGCTCGCCCCTGCCGGCCCGGGCCGGCAGGGCCGACTTCGCCTCCTCGCCGCCGTGGGCCTGGATCACCGCGGCGGCCGCGCTGCTCTCCAGCAGCGGCACCCTGGCCAGCACCTTCGCCGACTCCCGCAGCACCAGACAGAGCGCGATGGCGTCCAGGCCGGCCCCGCCGTACCGGGCGTCGAGCAGCAGGCTGAGCAGGTCCGCTTCGGCGAGCCTGGCCCACAGGGCGTGGTCGCAGGCGTCGGCGACGGCGCCCGGGGTGAGGGCCGGGCTGGGCACGGCGTCCGGCGCGACCCCGGCGAACACGCCCTTCGCCGCCTCGGCCGCCGCCTGCTGCTCCTCGGTGAAGGTGAAGTCCACGGTGCCTGTCCTTCCGGCCGGTGCCGTTGAGCTGACGGGCGGCAAGATAGAACAGGTTCTAGAAGAAGGGAATGGGCGTGCGGCGGGCGCCGTAGGGTGTCACTCCTGTGCTGCCTCCGGGGGTGTGGCGACGGCCACGGCAGGGACCGGCGGACAGGGGCTGTGCCCGGGTGGGCGGCCTGAGTACCGTTCCCGTGCCGACGCCGCGCAGCGGTCGCGCGGGCGGTGGACGCCCTCCGCGGCCGGCCGGGCGGACGGAACGACGGACCGGGATCGTGGAACGGGGCGGAATTGGACGCGTACGACGAAGGCTCGAACGCCCGGCACGGGCCGGACGGGCCACTCGGACGGAGCGCGTCGGCCGACCCGTCCCCGACCGCCGCCGCCCCGGACGGTCCTCTCGACCAGGGCCCGTCTCCCGCCCACGGCCCGTCCCTCGACCAGGGCCCGTCTCCCGCCCCGGGCCCGCCCACGGCCCCCCACACCGGCATAGCCGCGCTCTCCCTCCCCTGTCAGATCGGCGTCGTCCTGGCGCTCGCGGTCGTCGCGGTCGGGGTCTGTGTGCACATCGGGATGACGTTCCTGCACGTAGCGCCGCCGAACACCGTCACCAGGGAGCACGGCAAGGCGGTGGACGACTGGATCTACCCGGAGTTCGAGCAGAACTGGAAGCTCTTCGCGCCGAACCCGCTCCAGCAGAACATCTCGATCCAGGCCCGCGCCGAGGTCAGGGACGGGGAGGGCGGCACGGTGACCACCGGCTGGTACGACCTGTCCGCCGAGGACGGCCGCGCCATCGACGGCAACCTGCTGCCCAGCCACACCCAGCAGAACGAGCTGCGCCGCGCCTGGGACTTCTTCCTCGCGACGCACGACAGCGAGAACCGCCCGGTCGGCCTGCGCGGCTCGCTCTCCGAGACGTATCTGCGCCGGATCGTGGAGCTGCGTCTCGACCGCGACGACGCGGTGCGGGCCGCGACCGGGGGCGGCGGTGCCGTCGAACGCGTCCAGGTCCGGTCCCGCACCAGCAACGTGCCCCCGCCCGGGTGGAGCCGGGAGAAGGTCTCCACGACACCGGCCTATCGCGAGCTGCCGTGGTGGAGCGTGCCGGAGGCCGCGACCGGGGGTGGCATGCGGTGAACCGCTTCTCCCTGGCCTTCTCGCGCGGCATAGCCCGCGTCGCCGAAGCCGCCCTCGGCCCGTACCAGACCGCCGTGATCCGTATCGGCTTCAGCGCGACCTGGCTGCTGTTCCTGCTGCGCGAGCTCCCCCACCGCCACGAGCTCTACGGCCCCGACGGGCCCTGGAGCTGGGATCTCGCCGAGCAGCTGATCAGGACCAACGAGGCTTTCACCGTCCTGATGTGGTCGGACGGCCGCCTCTGGTTCGAGATCGTCTACGCCCTCGCGATCCTCGCCAGTGCCCTGCTGCTGCTGGGCTGGCGCACCCGCACCATGTCGGTGCTGTTCATGGTCGGTGTGCTGTCCCTGCAGAACCGCAGCGTCTTCATGGGCGACGGCGGCGACAACGTGCTGCACCTGATGTCGGTCTACCTGGTGTTCACGCGCTGCGCCCAGGTGTGGTCACTGGACGCCCGGCGGGCTTCCCGCGCCCGGGCGGCACGCGAGCGGGGCGAACGCGTCACCGACCGGACCGGCCCCGTCCTGTGGTGCGTGCTCGGATCGGTGCTGGCGGCGGTCACCCTGGCCGGGCGGATGGAGGGCGACTGGCTGATACCGGCGCTGCTGTGGACCGTGTGGGCGGCGCAGGCCCTGTGGTGGCTGGTCGGGCGCCGGGTGCCGTCCGGTGAGCCGCGGATCCTGCTCGACGTCGTCACCAACATCGTGCACAACGGCGCCCTGCTCGTGATCATGGCCGAGGCGTGCCTGATCTACGCCACGGCCGGCTGGTACAAGATCCAGGGCTCCCGCTGGCAGGACGGCACCGCGGTCTACTACCCGCTCCACCTGGAGTACTTCTCGCCCTGGCCGGCCCTCGCCGACCTGCTGTCCGCCAGCGGCACGCTCGTGATGCTCGTGACCTACGGAACGGTCCTCGTGCAGGTCGCCTTCCCCTTCACGCTGTTCAACCGGCGGGTGAAGAACGTCCTGCTGGCATTCATGATCACCGAGCACGCGGTGATCGCCGTCGTGCTCGGCCTGCCGTTCTTCTCGCTGGCGATGATCGCGGCCGACGCGGTGTTCCTGCCGACGGCCTTCCTGCGCCGCCTGGGCGGCTGGGCGGCACGCGCGCGTGACCGGCTGCCGCGGCGCGACCGGCGCACGCCGGTCACCGAGCAGCACGCCCCCGAGAACCCCGAGGCCACGCACGTAGGCTTCGGGCCATGACCGACCCCGTCACCGTCTGGCACCGGCTCGCCGGCAGCACCGTCCTGCTCGACGGCTTCCACGCCCTCAAGCACGCCGTGCGGTTCGGCGCCGAGGTGCCCGTGGCGGTCACCGCCGACCGGGCGGCCACGCTCGCCCTCGCCGACGAACTGGCCCCGGACGTACGGGACGCGCTGGCCGCGCTGCTGACGGAGGTGCCGCACGAGACATACGCGTCGTTCGTGCCGCGCCCGCACCCCACGGCGGTGGCCGCCCTGGCCGTACGGCCGTCCCGCGAGTCCAACCTGGCACGGCTCGCGCACACCCCGCGCACCGCCCCGGTCGTGGTCCTCGACAACCCGCGCAACCTCGGCAACGCGGGGGCGGTGATCCGCCTGGCCGCCGGTTTCGGCGCGACCGGCGTGGTGACGACGGGCACCGTCGACCCCTGGCATCCGACGGTCGTACGCGGCGGGGCGGGGCTGCACTTCGCGACGGCGGTGGAACGCCTGACGGTCGACGAGCTGCCCCCCGGCCCGGTGTTCGCGCTCGACCCGGAGGGCGACGACCTCCGGGTCACCAAGCTCCCGGACGACGCCGTCCTCGCCTTCGGCTCCGAACGCACGGGCCTGTCGCCCGAACTCCGCGCGAGGGCGGACCACCTGCTGTCCCTCCCGATGCGCCCCCAGGTCAGCAGCTACAACCTCGCGACCAGCGTGGCGATGACGCTGTACCACTGGAGCTGCGGTGGGTTCGCGTCCTAGGGGCGCGGGGAACTGCGCGGGCAACCACAACGCACCGGCACCCGCGCGACAACGAGAACCCCCGAGCCCCTAGGCCTCCCGCCGCACCTCAACCACCCGGAACCGGTTGGCCACAAACGCCCCGTCACACAACGCCGCACTCGCCGCCGGATTCCCCCCGGACCCATGGAAATCAGAAAACGCGGCGGTCTGGTTCACATACACCCCACCCGTGAGATTCAGCGACAACTGCGCCGCCTCCTCCAGACAGGCCTCCTGCACATCCCGCTCGACCTCAGGGTCGGTCGTGTACGCCCCGACGGTCATCGCCCCCTTCTCCCGCACGGTCCGCCGCAGCAACTGCACCGCGTCGGACGCGGAGTCGACGGCGACCGCGAACGACACCGGCCCGAAGCACTCGCTCATGTAAGCGGCCTCCGCGTCCGGCTTGGCCCCGTCCAGCTTCACGATCACCGGCGTCCGCACGACCGCCCCCGGGAAGTCCGGGTTGGTGATCTCACGGGAGGCCAGGGCGACCTCGCCCAGCCCCGCCGCGGCCTCCAGCCGCGCCTTCACGTCCGGGTTGACGATCGCACCCAGCAGGGCGTTCGCCCGGGCGTCGTCGCCGAGCAGCCCGTCCACCGACTTGGCGAGATCCGCGACCACCTCGTCGTAGGACTTGGGACCCTGGTCCGTCGAGATGCCCTCCCGCGGCACGAGCAGGTTCTGCGGCGTCGTGCACATCTGGCCGCTGTACAGGGACAGCGAGAACGCCAGGTTGGAGAGCATGCCCTTGTAGTCGGACGTGGAGTGGACGACGACCGTGTTGACGCCGGCCTTCTCCGTGTACACCTGGGCCTGGCGGGCGTTGGCCTCAAGCCAGTCGCCGAACTCGGTGGAGCCCGTGTAGTCGATGATCCGGATCTCCGGGCGGGTCGCGAGGGTCTTGGCGATGCCCTCGCCGGGCCGCTCGGCGGCCAGTGCCACCAGGTTCGGGTCGAAGCCCGCCTCCGCGAGCACCTCGCGCGCGACCTGCACGGTGAGCGCGAGCGGCAGCACCGCGCGCGGGTGGGGCTTGACCAGGACCGCGTTGCCGGTGGCGAGGGAGGCGAACAGGCCCGGGTAGCCGTTCCACGTCGGGAACGTGTTGCAGCCGATCATCAGGGCGACACCGCGCGGGACCGGCGTGAACTGCTTGTTCATCGCCAGCGGGTCGCGCTTGCCCTGCGGCTTGGTCCACTCGGCGTTGTCGGGCGTGCGCACCTGCTCCACGTACGCGTACGCCACCGCTTCCATGCCGCGGTCCTGCGCGTGCGGTCCGCCCGCCTGGAACGCCATCATGAACGCCTGGCCGGAGGTGTGCATGACCGCGTGCGCGAACTCGTGCGTCCGGTCGCTGATGCGCTTGAGGATTTCCAGGCAGACCACCGCGCGCTGCTCGGCGCCCGCGTCGCGCCAGGCGCGCTGCCCCGCCTTCATGGCGGGCAGCAGCACGTCGAGGTCCGCGTGCGGGTACGTGACGCCCAGCTCCACGCCGTACGGGGACGTCTCGCCGCCCACCCAGTCGTCCGTGCCGGGCTGGCCGAGGTCGAGGCGGGTGCCGAGCAGGGCGTCGAAGGCGGCCTTGCCCGCCGCCGCGTCCAGGCTGCCGTTCTCCCCGTAGGCCTTGGGGTGCTCGGGGTGCGGGGACCAGTACGCGCGGGTGCGGATCGCTTCCAGCGCCTGGTCGAGGGTGGGCCGGTGCCGGGCGATCAGCTCGTGCGCCGAGAGTGCGGCGGTCATGGGTGACCAACTCCTCGTCTCAAGAACTCCTCGTCGAGTTCATGACCTGGGCAGAAACCTGGGCAGGAACACTCGGACAGAGCTAGAGTAACCGAACGATCGGTCGGTTCAAGGGGGTCCGCCGCATCTGTGGAAAACCCCGTGCGGGAGGATCGCGCACATGACAGCACTCGACCTCAGCAGCCCCGTGGCCGTCGTCGGCACCGGCACCATGGGCCAGGGCATCGCCCAGGTCGCGCTGGTCGCGGGCCATCCCGTACGGCTGTACGACACCGTCCCCGGGCGGGCCCGGGAGGCCGCCGACGCGATCGGGGCCCGCCTCGACCGGCTCGTCGAGAAGGAGCGGCTCACCGGCGCCGACCGGGACGCCGCCCGCGCCCGGCTGCTGCCCGCCGAGACCCTCGCCGAGCTCGCCGACTGCGCCCTGGTCGTCGAGGCGGTTGTGGAGCGGCTGGACGTCAAGCAGGAGCTGTTCCGCGAGCTGGAGGGCGTCGTCGACGGCGACTGCCTGCTCGCCACCAACACCTCCTCCCTCTCCGTCACCGCCATCGGCGGCGCGCTGCGCACCCCCGGCCGCTTCGTCGGCCTGCACTTCTTCAACCCGGCGCCGCTGCTGCCGCTGGTCGAGGTCGTCTCCGGGTTCGCCACCGACGTCACGTCGGCCACCCGCGCGTACGAGACCGCCCGCGCCTGGGGCAAGACGCCGGTCGCCTGCGCGGACACCCCCGGCTTCATCGTGAACCGCATCGCCCGGCCCTTCTACGCCGAGGCCTTCGCGGTGTACGAGGCCCAGGGCGCCGACCCGGCCACCATCGACGCCGTGCTGCGCGAGTCCGGCGGCTTCCGGATGGGCGCCTTCGAGCTGACCGACCTGATCGGCCAGGACGTCAACGAGTCCGTCACGCGGTCGGTCTGGCAGTCCTTCTTCCAGGACGTGCGCTTCACCCCGTCCCTCGCCCAGCGGCGCCTGGTCGAGTCGGGCCGCCTCGGCCGCAAGACCGGCCACGGCTGGTACGACCACCAGGACGGCGCCGAGCGCCCGGAGCCGGACACCGCCGAGAAGCGGCAGCCGCCCGCGTACGTCGTCGCCGAGGGCGACCTGGGGCCGGCCTCCGACCTGCTCGCGCTGATCCGCGAGGCCGGCATCCCGGTCCGCGACGAGGACGAGGACAACGGCACCCGCCTGGTGCTGCCCAGCGGCGGCCAGCTCGTCCTCACCGACGGGCAGACCTCCGTGGAGTTCCGGGAAGTCGTCTACTTCGACCTCGCCCTCGACTACCGCAAGGCCGGCCGGATCGCCCTGTCCGCCTCCCAGGACACCTCCCCGCAGACCCTCGCCGAGGCCACCGGCCTCTTCCAGGCGCTCGGCAAGGACGTCAGCGTCATCGGCGACGTCCCCGGCATGATCGTCGCCCGCACGGTCGCGCGGATCATCGATCTGGCGCACGACGCCGTCGCCAAGGGCGTGGCCACCGAGGAGGACATCGACACCGCGATGCGCCTTGGTGTCAACTACCCCCTGGGCCCGTTCGAGTGGAGCCGCCGGCTCGGCCGCTACTGGGCCTACGCGCTCCTGGACGACCTGCACGTGCGCGACCCCTCGGGCCGCTACGCGCCGTCCCTCGCGCTGTACCGCCACGCCCACGCCTCCGACAAGCGGGAGGGCACCGCCTCATGACCACCGCCAAGCGCGACACCTACACCCCGGACACGCTGCTGTCCGTCGCCGTCCAGGTGTTCAACGAGCGCGGCTACGACGGCACCTCCATGGAGCACCTCTCCAAGGCCGCCGGCATCTCCAAGTCGTCGATCTACCACCACGTCGTCGGCAAGGAGGAGCTGCTGCGCCGGGCCGTGAGCCGGGCCCTGGACGGCCTCTTCGGGATCCTCGAGGAGGAGCAGGCGCGCGTGGGGAGCGCCGCCGAGCGCCTGGAGTACGTCGTGCGGCGCATGGTCGAGGTGCTCATAGCCGAGCTGCCCTACGTGACCCTCCTGCTGCGCGTGCGCGGCAACACCGACACCGAGCGGTGGGCCCTGGAGCGGCGCCGCGACTTCGACCACCGGGTGGCCGATCTGCTGAAGGCGGCGACCACGGACGGCGACGTGCGCGGCGACATCGAGGGGCGGCTGGTGACCCGGCTGGTCTTCGGGATGATCAACTCGATCGTGGAGTGGTACCGGCCGGACGGGCGCGGCATGAGCGAACGCGAGGTGGCCGACGCGGTGGTGCAGCTGGCGTTCGGGGGGCTCCGCCAGGGGGCCTGAACTCAGCTCTGCGGCTCCAGGTCCTCCTCCTCGAAGACCAGCAGCGTGCGCGTGCTGAGGACCTGCGGGATCGCCTGGAGCCGGGTGAGCACCAGCTCCCGCAGCGCCCGGTTGTCGGAGACGTGCACCAGCAGCAGCACGTCGAAGTCGCCGCCCACCAGGGCGATGTGAGAGGCCCCGGGCAGCTGTCTGAGCTCCTCGCGCACCGTGCGCCAGGAGTTCTGCACGATCTTCAGGGTGATGTAGGCGGACGTCCCCTGACCTGCCCGTTCGTGATCGACCCGGGCGCCGAAGCCGCGGATGACCCCGTCCTCGACGAGCCGGTTGATCCGGGCGTAGGCGTTGGCGCGCGAGACGTGGACCCGCTCGGCGACCGAGCGTATCGAGGCGCGGCCGTCCGCCTGGAGCATGCGCAGGATGTCCTCGTCGATGGCGTCCAGCGGACGCGGCGGCGGCAGCACACCGTGATCGTCCTGGCTCGTGGCCGTGTTCTCGGCCATTTGTTCAGATGCCACCCGCACCACCCTCCCTGCCATGGACGTACTGCGTCCATCTCAGGCTGTGGAGAACCGTTTGTCCACAGCCTGAGGCCACCCGTAGCCAAAATGTGCCGACGACCGAACAATCGGTAGGTGAGGCGGGTCACAGCCGACACGCCTTCCGTAGCCGCTCCCACGAGGAGGTGCCGTCATGACGGTCATGGAGCAGCGGGGCGCGTACCGGCCGACCCCGCCGCCCGCCTGGCAGCCCCGCATGGACCCCGCGCCGCTGCTGCCCGACGCGGAGCCGTACCGCGTCCTCGGCACCGAGACGGCCGCGAAGGCCGACCCGGAGCTGCTGCGGACGCTGTACGCGCAGCTGGTCCGCGGCCGCCGCTACAACGCGCAGGCCACCGCCCTCACCAAGCAGGGCCGCCTCGCCGTCTACCCCTCCAGCACCGGCCAGGAGGCGTGCGAGGTCGCCGCCGCACTGGTCCTTCAGGAGCGCGACTGGCTCTTCCCGAGCTACCGCGACACGCTCGCCGTCGTGGCCCGCGGAGTGGACCCCGTCGAGGCGCTCACCCTGCTGCGCGGCGACTGGCACACCGGCTACGACCCCCACGAGCACCGGGTCGCCCCGCTGTGCACCCCGCTCGCCACCCAGCTGCCGCACGCCGTGGGCCTCGCGCACGCCGCCCGCCTCAAGGGCGACGACGTGGTCGCGCTGGCCATGGTCGGCGACGGCGGCACCAGCGAGGGCGACTTCCACGAGGCGCTGAACTTCGCCGCCGTCTGGCAGGCCCCGGTCGTCTTCCTGGTGCAGAACAACGGCTTCGCGATCTCCGTCCCGCTCGCCAAGCAGACCGCGGCCCCGTCGCTGGCCCACAAGGCCGTCGGCTACGGCATGCCCGGCCGCCTGGTCGACGGCAACGACGCCGTCGCCGTGCACGAGGTGCTGAGCGACGCCGTGCGCCACGCCCGAGCGGGCGGCGGCCCCACCCTGGTCGAGGCGATCACCTACCGCGTCGAGGCCCACACCAACGCCGACGACGCCACCCGCTACCGGGGCGACGCCGAGGTCGAGACCTGGCGCGAGCACGACCCGATCCAGCTCCTGGAGCGGGAGCTCACCGGGCGCGGCCTGCTCGACGAGGCCGGCAAGCAGGCCGCGCGGGACGCCGCCGAGACGATGGCCGCCTCCTTGCGCGAGCACATGAACCAGGACCCGGCACTCGACCCCATGGACCTGTTCACCCACGTCTACGCCGAGCCCACCCCCCAGCTGCGCGAGCAGCGGGAGCAGCTGCGGGCGGAGCTGGAGGCCGAGGCCGATCCGGAGGGGACGCACCGATGACCACCGTCGCCGTCAAGCCGGCCACCATGGCGCAGGCCCTCACGCGCGCGATGCGCGACGCGATGGCCGCCGACCCCGCCGTGCACGTCATGGGCGAGGACGTCGGCACCCTCGGCGGCGTCTTCCGCGTCACCGACGGACTCGCCAAGGAGTTCGGCGAGGACCGCTGCACCGACACCCCCCTCGCCGAGGCGGGCATCCTCGGCACGGCCGTCGGCATGGCCATGTACGGCCTGCGCCCGGTCGTGGAGATGCAGTTCGACGCGTTCGCCTACCCGGCGTTCGAGCAGCTGATCTCGCACGTCGCGCGGATGCGCAACCGCACCCGCGGCAAGATGCCCCTGCCGATCACCATCCGCGTCCCCTACGGCGGCGGCATCGGCGGCGTCGAGCACCACAGTGACTCCTCCGAGGCGTACTACACGGCGACTCCGGGGCTCCATGTCGTCACCCCGGCCACCGTCGCCGACGCCTACGGACTGCTGCGCGCTTCCATCGCCTCCGACGACCCGGTCGTCTTCCTGGAGCCCAAGCGGCTGTACTGGTCGAAGGACTCCTGGAACCCGCAGGAGCCGACGCCCGTTGAACCGATAGGCCGCGCGGTGGTGCGGCGCTCGGGCCGGAGCGCCACGCTCATCACGTACGGGCCGTCCGTACCCGTCTGCATGGAGGCGGCCGAGGCGGCCCGGGCCGAGGGCTGGGACCTCGAAGTCGTCGATCTGCGCTCCCTGGTGCCGTTCGACGACGAGACGGTGTGCGCCTCGGTGCGGCGGACGGGACGCGCGGTCGTGGTCCACGAGTCGGGATCCTTCGGGGGCCCGGGCGGGGAGATCGCGGCCCGGGTCACGGAGCGCTGCTTCCACCACCTGGAGGCGCCGGTGCTGCGTGTGGCCGGGTTCGACGTCCCGTATCCGCCGCCGATGCTGGAGCGCCACCACCTGCCCGGTGTGGACCGGATCCTGGACGCCGTGGGGCGCCTGCAGTGGGAGGCCGAGAGCTGATGGCACAGGTGCTGGAGTTCAAGCTGCCCGACCTCGGGGAGGGGCTCACCGAGGCGGAGATCGTGCGCTGGCTGGTCGAGATCGGCGACGTGGTCGCGGTCGACCAGCCCGTCGTCGAGGTCGAGACGGCCAAGGCGATGGTCGAGGTGCCCTGCCCCTACGGCGGTGTGGTCACGGCCCGCTTCGGCGAGGAGGGCACGGAACTGCCCGTCGGGGCGCCGCTGATCACCGTGGCGGTGGGGGAGCGGATGCCCGCCGACAGCACCGCGGCAGCCGACACCGAGGGCTCGGGCAACGTCCTGGTCGGCTACGGCACGTCAGAGGCACCGGCGCGCCGACGCCGCGTACGGCAGGACCGGCCGGTGTCCGACGGGGGTGGTACGCCTGACGACGTGGCCGCGGGCGGTCGCGCCGCTGGGGCGGCACCGGTGGGCGCGGCGGCACCTGCCGACGGCAGTGCCCCCACGGGGGTGGTCGACGGGCAGACCGGTGGCGCCGAGACCGAGGACGGCCCCATCCCCGTGATCTCGCCCCTGGTCCGCAGGCTGGCCCGGCAGAACGGCCTGGACCTGCGGGAGCTGACCGGCTCCGGGCCGGACGGGCTGATCCTGCGGGCGGACGTGGAGTACGCCCTGCGCGCGGCTGCCCAGCCCGCCGCGACAGCGGCCCCCGCACCGCAGCCCGCCGCGGCAGCGGCCCCCGGCGAGATCCGCACTCCGCTCAAGGGCATCCGGGGCGCGGTCGCCGACAAGCTGGCGCGCAGTCGCCGCGAGATCCCGGACGCGACGTGCTGGGTGGACGCCGACGCCACGGAGTTCATGCGGGCGCGCACCGCCATGAACGCGGCCGGCGCACCGAAGATCTCCGTCCTGGCCCTGCTGGCCCGGATCTGCACCGCGGCCCTCGCACGCTTCCCCGAGCTCAACTCCACCGTCGACGCGGAGGCCAGGGAGGTCGTCCGGTTCGACCAGGTGCACCTGGGCTTCGCCGCGCAGACCGACCGGGGGCTCGTCGTCCCGGTCGTACGGGACGCGCACGCGCGTGACGCCGAGTCGCTCACCGCCGAGTTCGCCCGGCTGACCGAGGCGGGCCGGGCCGGGAGGCTGACACCCGCGGACCTCACCGGCGGGACCTTCACGCTGAACAACTACGGCGTCTTCGGCGTCGACGGCTCCACCCCGATCATCAACCACCCCGAGGCGGCCATGCTCGGCGTCGGCCGCATCGTCCCCAAGCCCTGGGTGCACGAGGGCGAGCTGGCGGTGCGGCAGGTCGTGCAGCTCTCGCTCACCTTCGACCACCGGGTGTGCGACGGCGGCACGGCCGGCGGCTTCCTGCGGTACGTCGCGGACTGCGTGGAACAGCCGGCGGTGCTGCTGCGGACGCTGTGATTCCTGTTCCTCGCATGAGCTGGTGCTCGTGATCGGGCCGGTTCCCCCGCGTTCCGTGTGATCGCGGGGGCACGCATACTCGGGGGGTGACCGCCAACGAGCCGCCCGGTGAACCCGGCACCGCCGGGCAAGACCCCGCCGGGCATGCCATCACCGGGCATGACACAGCCGGGTACGACGCCGTCGTGCCGGCCGGAGGTGGCGCGCGCCGACTGGGCGGCGCCGACAAACCCGGTGTGCGCGTAGGCGGCCGGGCCCTGCTCGACCGCGTACTCGCCGCCTGCGCCGGAGCCCGCACCACCGTCGTCGTCGCCGCGCCCCGCCCGACCGCCCGGCCGGTGACCTGGGCCCGCGAGGACCCACCCGGCGGCGGACCGCTCGCCGCGCTCGACGCCGGGCTCCGGGACACCACGGCGGAACACGTCGTGGTGCTCTCCGCCGACCTGCCGTTCCTTCAGGAGCGCACCGTCGACCGGCTGCTGAGCACCCTGCGCACGAGCGGGGCCGACGGCGTGCTGCTGACCGACCCCGACGGCCGTGACCAGCCGCTCGTGGCCGCGTACCGCGCGCCCCGGCTGCACGAGGTGCTCGCCCTCCTCGCCGACCGGCACGACGGGCTCGCCGGTCTTCCTCTGCGGCGCCTCGTCGCCGAGCTGAGCCTCACCCGCATCTCCGACCCGGTCGCGTCCTTCGACTGCGACACCTGGGACGACATCGCCACCGCCAGGGCACGTATCAGGGAGCATGGGCACGTGTTGGATGAATGGATTTCCGCCGCCAAGGACGAACTCGGGATCGACCTGGACGTCGACACCGGTGTCCTGCTCGACCTCGCCCGAGATGCCGCCCACGGGGTGGCCAGGCCCGCGGCACCGCTGACCACCTTCCTCGTCGGCTATGCCGCGGCGCGTGCCGGTGGCGGCCCCGAGGCGGTCGCCGAGGCCGCCCGCAAGGCCGCGGCCCTCGCCGCCCGCTGGGCGGCGGAGAGCACCTCCGACGCCCGGTCCTCCGGTGCCGCGGCCTCCGGTACTCAGTCCTCCGATGCTCGGTCCTCCGGTGCCCCGGCCGACGTCGCCCCGGACGCGACCCCGGACACCCGCCCGGACGCCGCCGGATGACCGCGCACGGTACCCGGACCGGTGAGGACGCCGAGGACCTCGACGTCGAGGAGGTGCTCGCCCTCGTGAACGACAGCAACGGCCACCACCGGCCCACCCCCGCCCCACGAGCCGAGACGGACGACGGCCGCACCCCCGGCCACCCGGGCACCTCTCCCCGGCCCGACCGTCACCGCGCCACCCCCTGGCCGGAGGCCCGCGCCGTCGCCGAACGCGCCGGCCGCAACGCCGCCCGGGCCGCTCGACGCGCCCCCGTCTCCGTGCCCCTCGAAGCCGCCCTCGGCCTCACCCTCGCCACCCCCCTCGACGCCCTCACCGACCTCCCCTCCTTCGACACCTCCGCGATGGACGGCTGGGCGGTCGCGGGCCCCGCCCCCTGGGACGTACGGGACGACGGAGTCCTGGCCGGCCACGCCTCGCCCACGCCGCTGTCCGACGGCGAGGCCGTCCAGATCGCCACCGGCGCCCGCATCCCCCCGGACACCACCGCCGTCCTGCGCAGCGAGCACGGCCGTACCGACGACAAGGGCCGCCTGTACGCGACCCGGGAGGTCGCCCCCGGCCAGGACATCCGCCCGCGCGGCCAGGAGTGCCGCAGCGGCGACCAGCTGCTGCCCGTCGGCACGCTCGTCACCCCGGCCGTACTGGGGCTCGCCGCGGCCGCCGGATACGACGCGGTCGACGCCGTCCCGCGCCCTCGCGCCGAAGTGCTGGTCCTCGGGGACGAGTTGCTCACCGAGGGGCTGCCGCACGACGGTCTGATCCGGGACGCGCTCGGCCCGATGCTGGCGCCCTGGCTGCGGGCGCTCGGCGCCGAGGTCGTCGCCGTACGCCGCGTCCGCGACGACGCCGACGTCCTGCACCGGGCGATCACCACGTCCGACGCCGATGTCCTCGTCACCACCGGCGGCACCGCCGCCGGTCCCGTCGACCACGTCCACCCCACCCTGCGCCGCATCGGCGCCGAACTCCTCGTCGACGGCGTCAAGGTGCGCCCGGGCCACCCCATGCTGCTGGCGCGCATCAAGGAGACCCAGCATCTCGTCGGCCTGCCGGGCAACCCGCTCGCCGCCGTCTCCGGGCTGCTGACACTCGCCGAGCCGCTGCTGCGGACCCTCGCGGCCCGCCAGGCCCCGGAGTCGTACACCCTGCCGCTCAGGGACGCCGTTCAGGGACACCCGCACGACACCCGGCTCGTCCCCGTCGTCCTGCGCGGCGACCATGCCGTGCCGCTGCACTACAACGGCCCGGCCATGCTGCGCGGTATCGCGGCGGCCGACGCGCTGGCCGTCGTACCGCCGGGCGGTGCCCGTGCGGGGCAGGAGGAGGAACTGCTCGACCTGCCCTGGGCGTCCGGCGGGATCGGGGTGTGTTTCACGTGAAACTTCCGGGCCAGGACACCATCGCCCGGCAGGCGGACGAGCATCTGGTGACCCATCGGGTGAAACTCCCGAGGAAAGTGGTGGAGCACCCGTTCCGCCAGGTCGCCAAGCGGCTCTCCATCGCGCTGCTGGTGCTCGTCGTGACCGCTGTGATCGTCTACGCCGACCGGGACGGCTACAACGACAACGCGGGCGGCGGCGTCGACCTCCTCGACGCCTTCTACTACGCGACCGTCACCCTCTCCACCACCGGTTACGGTGACATCGCCCCGGCCAGCGACGCCGCCCGGCTCACCAACATCCTCGTCATCACGCCCCTGCGCGTGCTGTTCCTGATCATCCTGGTCGGCACCACTCTCGAGGCCCTCACCGAACGTACCCGGGAGGAGTGGCGGCTGACCCGCTGGAGGTCCACGTTGCGCGATCACACCGTCGTCGTCGGTTTTGGCACGAAGGGCAGGTCGGCGATCCGGACCGTCTGCGCGACGGGCCTGAAGAAGGAACAGGTCGTCGTGGTCGACCCGAGTTCCAAGGTGATCGACGCCGCGGCCGCCGAGGGCTACGCGGGCATCGTCGGGGACGCGACGCGCAGCGAGGTGCTCAAGCGGGCCGAGGTGCACAAGGCGCGCCAGATCATCATCGCGACCCAGCGCGACGACACGGCGGTCCTGGTGACGCTGACGGCCCGGCAGCTCAACCGCGGGGCGAAGATCGTGGCCGCGGTGCGGGAGGAGGAGAACGCACCGCTGCTCAAGCAGTCCGGCGCCGACGCGGTCATCACCAGCGCCAGCGCCGCCGGCCGTCTGCTCGGCCTCTCCGTGCTCAGCCCCTCGGCCGGCATGGTGATGGAGGACCTCATCCAGCAGGGCAGCGGGCTCGACCTCGTCGAACGGCCGGTGGTGAAGGGCGAGGTGGGCAAGACCCCGCGTGAGGTCGCCGACCTGGTGGTCAGCGTCATACGCGGGCACCGTGTGCTCGGGTACGACGATCCGGCCATCGGGAGGCTGGAGCTGGCCGACCGGCTCATCACCATCGTGCGGAAGACCCCGGGCGCCCAGGTCACACCCGACATCCGCCCGATGCCCCGCAGCTGAACGGCCGGACGACGAACCGGCCGGCCGCCACACGCGACGGCCGGTCGCCACGCGTGCGCGACGGCCGGCCCGGCGTCTGCCCATGTCCGGTTGTTCTGCCTACTTCCGGTTGTACAGCCGCATCGTCACCGGCCCGAAGACCAGCACGAACAGCCCGGCCCAGCCCAGCGACCAGGCGACCTCGGCGGCCGGCCAGTCCCCGGCCATCAGCCCCCGCACCGCCGACGCCAGATGCGTGATGGGGCTGTTGTTGACGAAGGCCTGGAGCCAGCCCGGCATGGTCTTCGGGTCGACGAAGACGTTGGACAGGAAGGTGAGCGGGAAGATCACCATCATGCTGACGCCCATCACCGACTTCTCGGTGCGCAGCATCAGGCCGAACATCGTCCAGATCCACGAGAAGGCGAACGAGAACAGCACCAGCAGCGCGATCCCGGCGAGCACCCCGACGACCCCGCCGTCCGGCCGGTAGCCCAGGACGACGCCGACGGTGAGCATCACGACCGAGGCGATCGTGTACCGCAGGGCGTCGCCGAGCAGATAGCCGACCATCGTCGACGGCCGCCAGATCGGCAGACTGCGGAACCGGTCGAAGACGCCCTTCTCGATGTCCGTGTTGACCGAGACACCCGTGTACATCGTGATCATCACGACCGACATCACGAGGATGCCCGGCAGCAGGAACTGGATGTACTCCTCCGGCGAGCCGGCCAGCGCCCCGCCGAACAGGTACGTGTACATCAGCACCATCATGATCGGGAACGCCGTGACGTCGAAGAGCTGCTCCGGCACGTGCTTGATCTTGAGAATGGCCCGCCAGCCGAAGGTCATCGAGGCCGACCAGGCGCTGGGCCGCGACGGCCGCTCCTTGGCGATGAGCAGCGCGGCGAGGGACTCGGCGCTGACCGGGGCGAGTTCCTTGCTCTCGGTGGTCGTCGCGGTGCTCATGCCGCCACCTCGTCCTTCGGATCGTGGGACTGCTCGGAGTCGTCGGGGCGGCCGGAGCTGTCGGAGCGGCCGGAGTCGTGCGTGTCGTGGCCGGTGAGGGCGAGGAAGACCTCGTCCAGGCTGGGCTGGCCCAGAGAGAAGTTGTCGACGGTGATGCCGGCCCGGGCCAGCTCGTTCAGCGCGCGGGCGGCCTGCTGGGCGGCGCTGTCGTCGCTCGCCGCCGTACCGAGGCGGGCGGTCAGGGCGACCGGGTCGGGTTCCGGCTGCACCTGCGCGTCGAGGGCCCGGCGCAGCAGGTCGGTCGCGAGGTCCCGCTGGTCCGGATCTCGCAGCCGCAGATGGACGGATCCGGCGCCCACGGACGACTTCAGCTCGCCCTTGGTGCCCTCGGCGATCACGCGGCCGCGGTCGATGACGGCGATCCGGGACGCCAGCTGGTCGGCCTCGTCCAGGTACTGCGTGGTCAGCAGCACGGTGGTGCCCTGGGAGACGACGGCCCGCACGATGTCCCACACCTGGTTGCGGCTGCGCGGGTCCAGACCGGTCGTCGGCTCGTCGAGGAACAGCAGGTCGGGGGTGTTGAGGATGGAAGCGGCGATGTCGATCCGGCGCCGCATGCCGCCCGAGTAGTGCTTGACCTGCTTCCCCGCCGCCTCCGTCAGCCCGAAGGCCTCCAGGAGCTGGGCGGCCCGGTCCCGGGCCGCCCGCTTGTGGTGGCCGAGCAGCCGGCCCAGCAGGACCAGGTTCTCGGTGCCGGTGAGGTCCTCGTCCACCGACGCGTACTGGCCGGTGAGGCTCACCCGGCCGCGCACCTCGTCGGCCTCGCGGACGATGTCGTGGCCGAAGACATGAGCCTCACCGCCGTCCGGCCGCAGGAGCGTGGCGAGCATCTTCACGGTGGTGGTCTTTCCGGCGCCGTTCGGGCCGAGGACGCCGTAGACCGTGCCCGCGGGCACGGACAGGTCCACTCCGTCGACCGCCCTGGTCTCACCGAACGTCTTCACCAGGCCCGCGGTCTCGATCGCCAGGCCGGACGTCTGTGTGGTCATGCTCCGGGTCCTTCCGTGCGCTTGAGCTACGCATGGGGAGACCTTTACTTTCGCGGGAACTCATCGGTCCCGCACAGGGATTTTCGCCAGGACCGGACCAAGGACGCAGGAAGAGCCGTTCCGGAGACGGAGGGGACTCCGTCCGGGGACCGACGGGTAGCGTCCTCGTCATGTATGCGATCACGATTCCCGAACCTGGTGGACCCGAGGCGCTGGTCTGGGACGAGGTCCCGGATCCCGTGCCCGGCGAGGGCGAGGTCCTGGTCGAGGTGACGGCGGGTGCCGTCAACCGGGCCGACATCCTGCAACGGCAGGGCTTCTACGACCCGCCGCCCGGCGGTTCCCCCTACCCCGGCCTGGAGTGCTCCGGGCGGATCGCCGAGACCGGCCCCGGTGTCTCCGGCTGGAGCGTCGGCGACGAGGTGTGCGCCCTGCTCTCCGGCGGCGGCTACGCCGAGAAGGTGGTCGTCCCGGCCGGACAGCTGCTGCCCGTGCCGGAGGGCGTCGGCCTGAAGGAGGCCGCGGCCCTGCCCGAGGTGGCCTGCACCGTCTGGTCGAACGTCTTCATGATCGCCCATCTGCGCCCCGGCGAGACCCTGCTCGTGCACGGCGGCTCCAGCGGCATCGGCACCATGGCCATCCAGCTGGCCAAGGCGGTCGGCGCCCGGGTGGCCGTCACGGCGGGCACCAAGGAGAAGCTGGAGCGGTGCGCCGAACTGGGCGCGGACATCCTGGTCAACTACCGCGAGCAGGACTTCGTCGAAGAGGTCAGGAACGCCACGGACGGCGCCGGTGCCGACGTCATCCTCGACAACATGGGCGCCAAGTACCTGGAGCGCAACGTCAAGGCCCTCGCCGTGAACGGCCGGCTCGCGATCATCGGCATGCAGGGCGGCATCAAGGCCGAGCTGAACATCGGCGCGCTGCTCGCCAAGCGCGCCGCGATCAGCGCGACCTCCCTGCGCGCCCGGCCGCCGGCGGAGAAGGCGGCCATCGTCGCGGCCGTACGCGAACATGTCTGGCCGCTGTTCACCGGCGGCCATCTGCGCCCCGTCGTCGACCGCGAACTCCCGATGCCGGAGGCGTCCGCCGCCCACCGGGTCGTGGAGGAGAGCGGCCACATCGGCAAGGTGCTGCTGATCGCCCCACAGGGCGCCTGACCCCGGCCGCCGCCGGACCCTAGGACCGCCGCAACCGCAGTGCGAAGAAGGCGAGGCCCAGGCCGAGGCCGATCAGTACCAGGCCGCTGCCCAGGGGCAGGATCCGCAGGACCGGACCGACGGGGCGCTCGGCGTGCGCGGCGGCGTCCCGTACCGGCTCCTGCGTCTGCGCGGAGGGCACGGGAACGGTTTCGCGGGGTTCCTCGGGTGCGGCGGTGGCGTCGTCGGCGTCCGCCCCGGCGTCCTCCGGCCGCCCCGGCCGCTGCCGCCCCTCACCGGCCCGGCTCCCGGCCCGCGAGGGCTCCCGCGGGGTGGCCCGGGCGGACGGGGCGTCCCCGGCCCCCGGGCCCGCCCCGGCCTCTTCCCCGAACGCGGCCTCTTCCCCGGACGCTCCTCCGTCGCCGTACTCGGTCTCTTCGCCGTTCGCGGCCCCTGAGCCGTACGCGGCCCCTGAGCCGTACGCGGCCCCTGAGCCGTACGAGAGGACAGCACCGTAGGACGGAACGGATCCGTACGGTGAGACGACCGCGCCCGTCCCCAGGACGACCACCAGTCCCGTCGCCCGCAGCGCGCGTTGCCATGGAGTCACGTCGGTGACCCCTTCCCGCCGTGCCCGGGAGGGCAAGATCGGCAAGTTCGGTCATTTCGAGGCAATCAGCCTCACACCGGTGCACTCGTCCGGCATTCCGGGCTCGGCCGACAGACGGAAAAGCTGCACAATCCGTTTATGTCGATACGACACGGGCTGCTGGCGCTCCTCGCCGCCGGCCCCCTTTACGGCTCCCGCCTGCGCACCGAGTTCCAGACTCGTACCGGCGGCACCTGGCCGCTGAACATCGGGCAGGTCTACACGACACTCGACCGTCTGGAACGGGACGGACTGGTGGCCGAGGAGGGCGCCGACGAGGCGGGCCGGGCGCTGTACGCGCTCACCGAGCAGGGCCGGACCGAACTGCGGGACTGGTACGCGCGGCCCGTCGAACGGGCGAGCCCGCCGCGCGACGAGCTGGCGATCAAGCTGGTGATGGCGGTCGGCGCGGACGGCGTCGACGTACGGGAGGTCGTCGAGTCCCAGCGCCGGCACGTGGCCGAGGCGTTGCACGAACACGTGCGGCAGCGGGCCGAGGCACTGGCCCGCGGGCCCGGCCACCCGGAGGGGATGGCCCGGCTGCTCGTGCTGGAACAGCTCGTCCTGCACACCGAGGCGGAGATCCGCTGGCTGGAACACTGCGAGGTCCGCCTGCTGCGCCTGTCACGCGAGCCGGATTCACCCGTTCGGGAGCAACCCGGCGCCTGAGCAACTCGTCTCCCCGAACACGGTGGATCAGCCTCCCGCGGGGGCACCACGGAGATGAGGTGCAGGCGTGCGAGAGAATGGCGGCATGGAGATGCCGAGGAACGAACGGTCACCGGAGAACCCGCAGATCCTGGTCGTGGGCCAGGACGGCATGGCGCTCGGCGGTGGCGGCGGAGACGAGGACTCCCGCGAGACCCCGGTCACGGAACAGGTGGAGCAGCCCGCCAAGGTCATGCGGATCGGCAGCATGATCAAGCAGCTTCTCGAGGAAGTACGCGTGGCTCCCCTGGACGAGGCCAGCCGGGCCCGGCTCAAGGAGATCCACGCCAGCTCGGTGAAGGAGCTGGAGGACGGTCTGGCGCCCGAGCTGGTCGAGGAGCTGGAGCGGCTCTCCCTGCCCTTCACGGACGAGGTGACCCCCAGCGACGCGGAGCTGCGCATCGCGCAGGCCCAGCTGGTCGGCTGGCTGGAGGGGCTCTTCCACGGGATCCAGACCACGCTGTTCGCCCAGCAGATGGCCGCGCGCGCCCAGCTGGAGCAGATGCGCCGCGCCCTTCCGCCCGGCGCCGGCCACGAGGGCCTCGACGAGCAGCACCCGGGCGGCCGCTCGGGCGGGCCGTATCTGTAGGACGTCCGCTTACGACCCGAGCAGCGTACGAACCGAGTCGCCTACGTACCGAGCGTGTACGTACCGAGCAGAAGGGCCCGGCAGCCGAAGCTGCCGGGCCCTTCCACGCGGATGGCGCAGGCGGGTCAGGACGGCGGGTTGCCCGTCGAGACGCTGAGCTCGATCTGCGGCATGTCCTCCGGATCGACGTCGGTGCCCTTGGAGGGGAACTGCTGCATGACCGTGCCGTCGCCGTAGGTGTTCTCGTCGACCTTGGTGATCTTCGCCTCCCAGCCGGCGGACTGGAGGCAGGCCTTGACCGAGGTGATGTCCTTGAACTTGAAGTCCGGAATCTGGATCTTGTCGGGGTCGTTGTACGACTCCTGCGGTTCCGTGCACTCCTCGGAGTCGATCGTCTTCGACGTGTCCGGCCCCCGGTAACCGGGCTTCTTGGCCGCCGAGGCCGACGCACCCGGACTGCTGCCGCCGCCCTGGTCCTCCTCGCCACCGCCGTTCATCATCAGGGCCGCGATCAGACCGCCGACCGCGACGACGGACACGATGATCGAGCCGATGATCACCGGCTTGTTGCTCCGGCCGCCGCCCGAGGGGGCCGACGCGGTCTGGGGCGTCAGGTTGTACGGCGGCGGGGTCGACGGGCCCGGCTGCTGCGCGTAGCCGGCCGGGGACGGGGTCTGGTAGCCGCCCTGCTGCGGGTAGCCGTAGGCCGGGGACGGCGCCGACGGCGGGGGCGTGCCGTACGGGTTGGGCGGCGGGGTCGGCTGGTACGGCGTCTGGACCTGGCCCGAGGGTGCCGGGGTCGCCTGGTCGACCGGCGGGAACACGGCCGAGCCGACGCCCGCGCCGCTCGGGGTCTGCGCGCCCGGGACGATGCTCGGCGGCGTGGCCTGGAGGGACGCGGCCACGCGCAGGCACTCGTCGCGCATGGCCTCGGAGCTCGGGAAGCGCTCGTTCGGGTTCTTCTTCAGGGCACGGGCGATCAGGGCGTCCACGGCCGGGGGCAGTGCGCGGTTGATCGAGGACGGAACCGGCGGCTCCTCCTGGACGTGTGCGTACGCGATGGCCAGCGGCGAGTCCGCCTCGAACGGCAGCCGCCCGGTGACCAGTTGGAACAGCATGATGCCGACCGAGTACAGGTCGGAGCGGGCGTCCACGCCGCGGCCGAGGGCCTGTTCCGGCGAGAGGTACTGCGGGGTGCCGACGACCATGCCGGTCTGTGTCATCGACGTCACACCGGACTGCATGGCGCGGGCGATGCCGAAGTCCATGACCTTGACCACGCCGCGCTTGGTCATCATCACGTTGCCCGGCTTGATGTCGCGGTGGACCAGGCCCATCTCGTGGCTGATCTCCAGCGCGGCCAGCACGTCCGCGGTGATCTTCAGCGCCTTGTCGGCGGGCATCGCGCCCTGCTGCCGCACGTCCTCGTCGAGCACCGAGCCGAGCGGGCGGCCCTCGACGAACTCCATGACGATGTACGGAGTGGTCATGCCGTCGAGGGTGTCCTCGCCGGTGTCGAAGACCGAGACGATGTTGGTGTGCGTGAGCTTGGCCACGGACTGGGCCTCGCGGCGGAACCGCTCGCGGAAGGCTTGTTCCCGACCGAGATCGGTGTGAAGTGTCTTGATCGCGACCTGCCGGTCGAGCACGCTGTCGTACGCGAGGTGCACCGACGCCATGCCGCCCTGGCCGAGGAGGTCGCGCAGTTGATAGCGGCCACCGGCGAGCGCCCGCCCCGTGTACTGGCCCTGTGCGCCGTCCTGGCTCATGTTCCGTTTTCCCCCGTAGCCCTTGAGGCGCCGCCGACTTGTCGCAGATCCGTCGTTGATCCAAACCGCCATTCCCGGCCAAGTCTGCCCCAGGGCACTGACACGTCAAGCGCGGTGCCCGTTCCGTGACCGTACGCGAAGGAAGCGTCGCGGAAGCGTTACAGGGGACGTACGGCCGGTGCACAGAATTTGCACGACAGTACGGAGTAAAGGTTTCATGGCGCGTCCGTACCGTGCCGGTCCTGGCGCCCGTCTCGGACCGGCGGCTTGCGCCGAGGCTGTAGCGTGGCCGACGGAGACCGTAACAACACCGCGCGCACCGCGGGCAGAAACGACGGCGAGGACTGATGGCACAGCAGCAGCGCGCTCAGGGCCCGTCCGACCCCGAGGCGAGTGGCGGCGGGATGTCGGAGGCGCCGGAGTCCTGGGGTAACGGCGGGTTGGTCGGTGACGGCCGGTACCGGCTGACCCACAGACTCGGCCGGGGTGGCATGGCCGAGGTGTTCGCCGCCGAGGACGTCCGTCTCGGGCGCACCGTCGCCGTCAAGCTGCTCCGTTCCGACCTCGCCGAGGACCCGGTGTCCAAGGCGCGCTTCACGCGCGAGGCCCAGTCGGTCGCCGGCCTCAACCACCACGCGATCGTCGCCGTGTACGACTCCGGCGAGGACGTCGTCGGCGGCCAGTCCGTGCCCTACATCGTCATGGAGCTGGTCGAGGGACGCACCATCCGCGACCTGCTGCTGAACGCGGAGGCGCCCGGTCCCGAGCAGGCGCTGATCATCGTCTCGGGCGTCCTGGAGGCGCTCGCCTATTCGCACCAGCACGGCATCGTGCACCGCGACATCAAGCCGGCCAACGTCATCATCACGCACAACGGCGCCGTGAAGGTGATGGACTTCGGCATCGCCCGCGCCCTGCACGGCGCGCAGTCCACGATGACGCAGACCGGCATGGTCATGGGCACCCCGCAGTACCTGTCCCCGGAGCAGGCGCTCGGCAAGGCCGTCGACCACCGTTCCGACCTGTACGCGACGGGCTGCCTGCTCTACGAACTCCTCTCGCTGCGCCCGCCGTTCACCGGCGAGACGCCGCTGTCGGTGGTCTACCAGCACGTCCAGGACATCCCGACGCCGCCGTCCCAGGCTTCCGACGCCTGCCCGCCGGAGCTGGACGGCCTGGCCATGCGCGCCCTCGCCAAGGAGCCGGACGACCGTTTCCAGACGGCCGAGGAGATGCGCGGGCTGGTCCAGTACGCGCTCCAGATGCTCTACGACCAGGGTGGCCACACCGGCACCTGGAACACCGGCCCGGTCGACATGCACGAGGGCCGGCACACCCCGTCCGGCGGTTTCGCCCAGACGGCCGTGATGGGCCATCCCGGTGACGCCTCCGGCACCGCCCAGATCCCCTCGCCGATCCTGCCCTCCGGCTACGGCGGCGGGGACGACGGCGGCTTCGAGGGCCACGGCAACAAGGGCAGCGGCCGCGGCAAGCTGTGGATCCTCGCGGTGCTCGCGGTGATCGCCGTCGCGGCGGGCGTCGCGCTGGCGCTGCAGAACACCGGCGGGGGCAAGGACGACCCGAGCAAGAAGCAGTCGCCGACCACCTCGCAGACGACCGAGAAGAAGACGCCCAGCGAGACGCCGAGCGACGAGGAGACCGGCGCGCCGACCGACACGTCCACGGACGACAGCACCGGCAGCGGCTCCGGCAACGGCGGCTGGACGCCGTCGTACACCCCGTCCTACACGGCGACGCAGAGCGCTCCCGAGACGCCCACGGGCCAGCCGACCACCCCGGAGCCGACCGGGGAGCCGACCGGGGAGCCGACGGACGAGGAGCCCACGGACCCGGGCACCCCGCCGGACGACACGGGCGGCACCGACGGGGGCCCCACGGCCGGCGTCGTCGGCGGTGCGGGCGGCGGCGAAGGCTGACCCGGCCCCCGCCGATACGACGATCCACGCGCGCGTGGGACCCGGAAGCGGGCCCTGTAAGGAAGAGCACACGTAATAACT
>NZ_JBEXQJ010000028.1:0-102798 GCF_040612515.1 Streptomyces sp. NPDC006372
GGGCCGGCCTGCCCGACACCGACGTGTTCGGCGGCGGCCTGCCCTTCGGCCGGCTGGCCGCCCTTGTCGCCGACGCGCATCCGCCCGCAGCGGTTGGCGCGTCAACGCCAGTCAGTCGGTAGGTGACCCCATCGCGCCGTTCCGAGGACGGACACCCCCCGACGCGGCCCCGACCCACCACCCCACGCATAGGCGCTACGCGCACCCCACCGAAGCAGCACAGGCCGCCGCAGGCATCACCCCTCGGTCAGCCCCGCCACCAGCTCATCAGCCGCCCGATAGGGATCCAGCTCCCCGGCGACGATCCGCTCCGCCAGCGCCCCGAGGCGGCGATCCCCGTGCAGGTCCCCGATCCGCTCCCGGAGCGCCGTCACCGCGATCGTCTCGACCTCCCTCGCCGCACGGGCGGCACGCCGCTCCGCGAGCACCCCCCGCTCCTCCATCCACGCCCGGTGCTTCTCCAGGGCCTCGACGACCTCGTCCACGCCCTCCCCCCGCGCCGCGACCGTCTTCACGATCGGCGGGCGCCAGTCCCCCGGCCCCCGGGCCTCCCCCAGCCCCAGCATGTGGTTCAGCTCGCGAGCCGTCGCGTCGGCCCCGTCCCGGTCCGCCTTGTTCACGACGTACACGTCACCGATCTCCAGGATCCCGGCCTTGGCCGCCTGGATCCCGTCCCCCATCCCCGGCGCGAGCAGCACCACGGACGTGTCCGCCTGCGAGGCGATCTCCACCTCGGACTGCCCCACCCCCACCGTCTCGACGAGGATCACGTCGCACCCCGCCGCGTCCAGCACCCGGATCGCCTGGGGCGCGGCCCACGCGAGCCCGCCCAGATGCCCCCGGGTCGCCATCGACCGGATGTACACGCCCGGGTCGGACGCGTGGTCGGACATCCGCACCCGGTCACCGAGCAGCGCACCCCCGGAGAACGGGGACGACGGGTCGACGGCCAGCACGCCGACCCGCTTGCCCTGCTTGCGATAGGCCGTCACCAGCGCCGAGGTCGACGTGGACTTGCCGACCCCCGGCGAGCCGGTCAGACCCACCACGTACGCCCCGCCCGTGAGCGGCGCGAGCGCCGCCATGACCTCCCGCAGCTGCGGGGACGCCCCCTCCACCAGGGAGATCAACCGGGCCACGGCCCGCGGCCGGCCCTCCCTGGCCTGGGCCACCAGCGTGGAGACGTCCTGCATCACAGCTCCGTTCTTGAAAAGGAGGTCCGAAAACCGGTGCTCAGGCCTTCGGTACCCGCACGATCAGCGCGTCACCCTGCCCACCGCCACCGCACAGCGCGGCCGCGCCCACGCCACCGCCGCGCCGCTTCAGCTCCAGCGCCAGATGCAGCACGAGTCGCGCACCGGACATCCCGATCGGGTGACCCAGCGCGATGGCACCACCGTTGACATTCACCTTTTCGGTGGACACTCCGAGGTCCTTCATGGACTGCACGGCGACCGCCGCGAACGCCTCGTTGATCTCGATGAGGTCGAGGTCCTCGACGCCCAGCCCCTCCTTCTTCAGAGCGTGCTGAATCGCGTTGGCCGGCTGGGACTGGAGCGAGTTGTCCGGCCCGGCCACGTTCCCGTGCGCCCCGATCTCGGCGATCCAGTCCAGGCCGAGCTCCTGCGCCTTGGCCTTGCTCATCACCACGACGGCGGCGGCGCCGTCGGAGATCTGCGAGGACGAACCGGCCGTGATCGTGCCGTCCTTGGCGAACGCCGGACGCAGCTTGCCGAGCGACTCCGCGGTGGTGTCGCCCCGGATCCCCTCGTCCTTGCTGAACAGCACCGGGTCACCCTTGCGCTGCGGGATCTCCACCGGGGTGATCTCGGCCTCGTAGAGCCCGTTCTTCTGGGCGGCGGCCGCACGCTGGTGCGACAGCGCGGCGATCTCGTCCTGCTCCGGCCGGGCGATGCCCAGCCGGGTGTTGTGCTTCTCGGTCGACTCGCCCATGGCGACCCCGTCGAACGAGTCGGTCAGCCCGTCGTACGCCATGGCGTCGAGCATCTCGACCGCGCCGTACTTGAAGCCCTCACGGGACTTGGGCAGCAGGTGCGGGGCGTTGGTCATGGACTCCTGACCACCGGCGACGACCACGTCGAACTCACCCGCACGGATCAACTGGTCGGCGAGCGCGATGGCGTCGAGACCGGACAGACACACCTTGTTGATGGTCAGCGCCGGCACGTTCATCGGGATGCCGGCCTTCACCGCGGCCTGGCGCGCCGGGATCTGCCCCGCCCCGGCCTGGAGCACCTGCCCCATGATCACGTACTGCACCTGGTCGCCACCGATTCCCGCACGGTCGAGGGCGGCCTTGATCGCGAAGCCGCCGAGGTCGGCCCCGGAGAAGGACTTCAGCGATCCGAGCAACCGCCCCATGGGCGTACGCGCGCCCGCGACGATCACCGAGGTCGTGCTGTTCGATCCAGACATGAGCTGCGATCCCCTTACCGGCTGCACTGCCGAGGAGTGAACGAGGGTTTACTTCGAATGTACTGAGTGGCACTCCGTGCCGTCATCGGGCCGTCGGTGTGATCGCGCGCACGTTGCGTAACCACCTCCGGGGCGCTGCACTGAATTCATGCTGACGCGAATCGACCACATCGGGATCGCCTGTTTCGACCTCGACAAGACTGTCGAGTTCTACCGTGCCACCTATGGCTTCGAGGTGTTCCACTCCGAGGTCAACGAGGAGCAGGGCGTGCGCGAGGCCATGCTCAAGATCAACGAAACCTCCGACGGAGGGGCCTCCTACCTGCAGCTTCTGGAGCCGACCCGCGAGGACTCCACCGTCGCGAAGTGGCTCGCGAAGAACGGGGAGGGCGTCCACCACATCGCTTTCGGTACGGCGGACGTCGACGCGGAGGCCGCGGACATCAAGGACAAGGGCGTACGCGTGCTGTACGAAGAGCCCCGACGCGGTTCCATGGGGTCACGGATCACCTTCCTGCACCCGAAGGACTGTCATGGCGTACTGACAGAACTGGTCACTTCGGCGCCCGTTGAGTCACCTGAGCACTGACCCTCGTACATAAGGGCCGGTAGGGTTGGGTCCGGTCGCCGCTCAGTCCAGGGTGACCGCGGTCCCGCCGTGCGACGGCAGGACTACCGGGGTCCGGGTTTCGGGGGACGAGCGTCGGGGCAGCAGCCCGTGCTCCGCCGATGATCTGACACCATTCCCCGGGGGCCCCGTTCGGCGTATGGACGGAGCTCGTTCGGTAAGAGTTGCGACCAGGGGACGGATGGGACCGCGCAGTGCGGGGCTACGAGAGCCAGGAGCGAGAGCCGGCGGCTGACGTCGACCACCTCTCTCGGTTCGAAGCCGAGATGAAGCGGCTGAAGACCGAGCGGGAAAAGGCGATTCAGCACGCCGAGGACCTCGGCTACCAGGTCGAGGTGCTGCGCGCCAAGCTGCACGAGGCGCGCCGCACCATCATGACCCGGCCCTCTTTCGACGGGGGCGACATCGGCTGGCAGGCCGAGCAGTTGCTGCGCAACGCCCAGGTGCAGGCCGACCAGATCCGCGCGGACGCCGACCGCGAGCTGAGCGAGGCCCGAGCCCAGACCCAGCGGATCCTCCAGGAGCACGCCGAGCAGGCGGCCCGGCTCCAGGCGGAGCTGCATCAAGAGGCGGTGACCCGGCGCCAGCAGCTGGACCAGGAGCTGTCCGAGCGCCGCCAGACGGTCGAGTCGCACGTCAACGAGAACGTGGCGTGGGCGGAGCAGCTGCGGGCCCGCACCGAGCAGCAGGCCCGCCGGCTGCTGGACGAGTCCCGGGCCGAGGCCGAGCAGTCCCTGGCCACCGCCCGCGCGGAGGCCGAGCGACTCGCCAACGAGGCCCGGCAGCGGCTGACGAGCGCCGCCGAGGAGGCCCGTGCCGAGGCCGAGCAGATCCTGCGGCGTGCCCGCGCGGACGCCGAGCGGCTCCTGAACGCCGCCTCCACGCAGGCGCAGGAGGCCACGGACCACGCCGAGCAGCTGCGCACGTCGACGGCCAGCGAGTCGGAGTCCACGCGCCGCGAGGCCCAGGAGCTGAGCAAGGCCGCCGAGCAGCGGATGGCCGAGGCCGAGGAGGCGCTGCGCAAGGCGCAGTCCGAGGCGGACAAGATGGTCGCGGAGGCCAAGGAGGCCGCCGCCAAGGCCCTGGCGAGCGCGGAGTCCGCGAACGAGACGCGCACGCGCACGGCCAAGGAGCAGGTCGCCCGGCTGGTCGAGGAGGCCACGAAGGAGGCCGAGAACACCAAGTCCGAGGCCGAGCAGCTGGTCGCCGACGCCCGCGCCGAGGCGGAGAAGATCGTCGCGGAGGCCTCCGAGAAGGCCCGTACGCTCACCGCCGAGGAGACCGCGACCCAGCTGTCCAAGGCGGCCCGAACCGCCGAGGAGGTCCTCAACAAGGCGTCGGAGGACGCCAAGAAGACCACCAGGGCCGCGGCCGAGGAGGCCGAGCGGATCCGCAGGGAGGCCGAGGCCGAGGCGGACCGGCTGCGCGCCGAGGCGCACGACATCGCCGAGGAGCTCAAGGGCGCGGCGAAGGACGACACCAAGGAATACCGCGCCAAGACCGTCGAGCTCCAGGAGGAGGCCCGCCGACTGCGCGGTGAGGCCGAGCAGCTGCGTGCGGACGCGGTCGAGGAGGGCGAGAAGATCCGCGCCGAGGCCCGCAAGGAGGCCGTGGCGCAGATCGAGGAGGCGGCGCGGTCCGCCGAGGAGCTGCTCGCCAAGGCCAAGGCGGACGCGGACGAGCTGCGGACGACGGCCCAGACGGACAGCGAGAAGGTCCGTACGGAGGCCATCGAGCGGGCGACGACCCTGCGCCGGCAGGCCGAGGAGACCCTCCAGCGCACCCGGCAGGAGGCCGAGCGGCACCGCGAGGAGGTCATCGAGCAGGCCGAGTCCCTCAAGGCGGACGCCGAGCGCGCGGTGCTGGAGCTCCACGAGGAGACCGAGCGCGCCATAGAGGCCCGCCGTACCGAGGCCGCCGAGGAGCTGACGCGGCTCCAGACGGAGGCGGAGGAGCGGCTGACCGCGGCCGAGCAGGCGCTGTCGGAGGCCCGTGAGGAGGCCGCCCGGATCCGTCGCGAGGCCGGCGAGGAGAACGAGCGGCTGCGGTCGGAGGCCGCCGAGCGGATCCGTACGCTCCAGCAGCAGGCCGAGGCGGAGGCGGAGCGGCTGCGCGACGAGGCCGCGTCGGACGCGTCCGCCGCGCGTGCCGAGGGCGAGGCCGTCGCGGTACGCCTGCGGTCGGAGGCCGCGAACGAGGCCGAACGGCTGAAGTCGGAGGCGCAGGAGAGCGCCGACCGGGTGCGCGCGGAGGCGCAGGCCGCCGCCGAGCGGCTGGCCACCGAGGCGTCCGAGACGCTGGCCGCCGCCCAGGAGGAGGCCAACCGGCGCCGGCGTGAGGCCGAGGAACTCCTCGGCAGCGCCCGGCAGGAGGCCGACCAGGAGCGCGAGCGGGCCCGCGAGCAGAGCGAGGAACTGCTGGCCTCGGCGCGCAAGCGCGTGGAGGAGGCGCAGACCGAGGCCGTACGGCTGGTCGAGGAGGCCGACCGGCGGGCCACGGAGATGGTGTCCGCGGCGGAGCAGCACGCCCAGCAGGTCCGGGACTCCGTCGCCGGACTGCACGAGCAGGCCCAGGAGGAGATCTCCGGGCTGCGCAGCGCCGCCGAGCACGTGGCGGACCGTACGCGGCGGGAGGCGCAGGAGGAGGCGGACCGGGTCCGCTCGGACGCCTACGCGGAGCGGGAACGGGCGAGCGAGGACGCGGCCCGGCTGCGTCGCGAGGCGCACGAGGAGACCGAGGCCGCCAAGACGCTCGCCGAGCGGACGATGTCCGAGGCGATCACGGAGGCGGAGCGGATCCGCGCGGACGTCGCCGAGCACGCCCAGCGGGCGCGTACGGAGGCGGCGGACGCCATCGCCGAGGCCGAGCAGAGCGCTTCGCGCACCCGGGCGGACGCCCGTGAGGACGCCAACCGCATCCGTTCGGACGCGGCGACGCAGGCGGACACGCTCATCACCGAGGCGCGCAGCGAGGCGGAGCGGCTCACCACCGAGACGGTCCAGGAGACCGACCGGCTGCGGATGGAGACGGTCACCGAGGCCGAGCGGGTCCGCACCGAGGCCCTCTCCGAGGCCGAGCGCGTCCGGTCCGAGGCGGCCGCGAAGGCCGATCGGGTACGGGCCGAGTCGGTCGCCAAGGCCGAGCAGCTGGTCAGCGAGGCGACGGGCGAGGCGGAGCGGCTGCGGGCCGAGGCCGCCGAGACGGTCGGTTCGGCGCAGCAGCACGCCGAGCGGGTGCGCGACGAGGCCGACCGTGTCAAGGCCGACGCGGAGGCCGAGGCGGAGCGGCTCGTCACGTCCGCGCGCGAGGAGGCCGACCGCACACTGGACGAAGCCCGCAAGGACGCCAACAAGCGGCGCTCCGAGGCGGCCGAGCAGGTCGACAAGCTCATCACGGAGACCACGGCCGAGGCCGACAAGCTGCTGACCGAGGCTCAGCAGCAGGCGCACAAGACCACCGCTGAGGCCGAGTCGAGGGCCGACACGATGGTGGGCGCGGCCCGCAAGGAGGCCGACCGGCTGGTTTCCGAGGCGACCGTCGAGGGCAACTCGCTGGTCGAGAAGGCCCGTACGGACGCGGACGACCTGCTGGTCGGCGCGCGCCGGGACGCCACGCAGATCAGGGAGCGCGCGGAGGAGCTGCGGGACCGCATCACCGGGGAGATCGAGGAGCTGCACGAGCGGGCCCGCCGGGAGTCGGCGGAGGCGATGAAGACGGCGGGCGACCGCTGCGACGCGCTCGTCAAGGCCGCCGAGGAGCAGCTCGCGAAGGCACAGGCCAAGGCCAAGGAGATCGTCTCGGAGGCCAACTCCGAGGCGGGCAAGGTCCGTATCGCCGCGGTGAAGAAGGCGGAGGGGCTGCTCAAGGAGGCCGAGCAGAAGAAGACCACGCTGGTCCGGGAGGCCGAGGAGCTCAAGGCCGAGGCGATCCGCGAGGCCAAGCGCACGGTCGAGGAGGGCAAGCGCGAGCTGGAGGTCCTGGTCCGCCGCCGCGAGGACATCAACGCCGAGATCTCCCGTGTCCAGGACGTCCTGGAGGCGTTGGAATCTTTCGAGGCTCCGTCACCGGCGAAGGACAACGGAGTCAAGGCAGGGGCGACGGTCGGCGCACCCCGTTCGGGTGGCAAGTCCTCGGAGGGGTAGCGGACCAGGGCGATTCCGGTGTCTGCTGGGGGCCTTTGACTGAGTCTTTGGCAAGCAGTCCTGCGGGGAGCCACCCAAAAGGGGTGTCATTTTCCAGATCAAACGCGCATCCGCTCGATGACACACCGTTTCGGCCCCTAGGATTCCACCTATCACCTCACCGGTCTCTTTCGACAGGAACCCCATGAGCGACACTTCCCCCTACGGCTTCGAGCTTGTGCGGCGTGGGTACGACCGCGCTCAGGTGGACGAACGTATCTCCAAGCTCGTCTCCGACCGTGACAGCGCTCTCGCCCGCATCACCGCTCTGGAAAAGCGCATCGAAGAGCTCCACCTCGAGACGCAGAACGCCCAAGCCCAGGTCAACGACGCCGAGCCGTCGTACGCGGGTCTCGGTGCGCGTGTGGAGAAGATCCTCCGCCTCGCCGAGGAAGAGGCGAAGGACCTGCGCGAGGAGGCCCGGCGCGCGGCCGAGCAGCACCGCGAGCTCGCCGAGTCGGCGGCCCAGCAGGTGCGCAACGACGCCGAGGCGTACTCGGCGGAGCGCAAGGCCAAGGCCGAGGACGAGGGTCTGCGGATCGTCGAGAAGGCCAAGAGTGACGCCTCCCAGCTGCGCTCCGAGGCGCAGAAGGACGCGCAGTCCAAGCGCGAGGAGGCGGACGCCCTCTTCGAGGAGACCCGCGCCAAGGCCGCGCAGGCCGCCGCGGACTTCGAGACGAACCTCGCCAAGCGCCGCGAGCAGTCCGAGCGCGACCTGGCGTCCCGTCAGGCCAAGGCCGAGAAGCGCCTCGCCGAGATCGAGCACCGCGCCGAGCAGCTGCGTCTGGAGGCCGAGAAGCTGCGCACCGACGCCGAGCGCCGCGCCCGCCAGACGGTGGAGACGGCCCAGCGTCAGGCCGAGGACATCGTGGCCGACGCCAATGCCAAGGCCGACCGCATCCGTTCGGAGTCCGAGCGTGAGCTCGCGGCCCTCACCAACCGCCGCGACAGCATCAACGCCCAGCTGACGAACGTCCGCGAGATGCTCGCCACGCTCACGGGTGCCGCGGTGGCCGCCGCCGGTACGCCGGCCGAGGACGAGCCGATCTCCCGTGGGGTTCCGGCGCAGCAGTCCCGGTAACAGCCCGGCATACGGAGTCTGAATCTCCGCAAAGCCCTCTGCCGCTCGGGTGGCAGAGGGCTTTGTCACGTTCTAGCGTGGCCGCATGATTGAGCTCGAGGGGCTGACCAAGCGTTACGGCGAGAAGGTGGCGGTCAACAACCTGTCCTTCACCGTCAGACCAGGTATCGTCACGGGCTTCCTCGGGCCCAACGGCGCGGGCAAGTCCACGACCATGCGGATGATCCTGGGTCTCGACCACCCGACCGCCGGTGACGTCCGGATCGACGGCAAGCGCTACCAGCAGCTCAAGGACCCGCTGACGTACATCGGCGCCCTGCTGGAGGCCAAGGCCTGGCACGGCGGGCGTACCGCCTACAACCACCTGCTGTGCCTCGCGCAGAGCAACGGCATCCCGACCCACCGGGTGCGCGAGGTGCTGGACACCGTCGGGCTGACGGGGGTCGCGAAGAAGAAGACCAAGGGCTTCTCGATGGGCATGGGGCAGCGGCTCGGTATCGCGGCCGCGCTGCTCGGTGATCCGCGGATCCTGATGTTCGACGAGCCGGTGAACGGTCTCGACCCCGAGGGCATCCACTGGATCCGCACCCTGATGAAGTCGCTGGCCGCGCAGGGCCGGACCGTCTTCGTCTCCTCCCATCTGATGAGCGAGATGGCCCTGACGGCCGAGCACCTCGTCGTCATCGGGCAGGGCCGGCTGCTCGCGGACACCTCCATGGCCGACTTCATCGCGCGCAACTCACGGTCGTACGTCCGGGTCCGCAGCCCGCAGCGGGAACGGCTGCTCGACGTGCTGCACCAGGCCGGGATCGTGGCGGTCGAGAGCGGTGACGGGGTGCTGGAGGTGGACGGCGGCAAGGCCGAGCACATCGGTGAGCTGGCGGCGCAGCACCGCATCACGCTGCACGAGCTGAGTCCGCAACAGGCGTCGCTGGAGGAAGCGTTCATGCAGCTGACGGCAGGGTCGGTGGAGTACCACGCACACAGCGAGACGAGCCCCGAGCCCGCACTGCAGCAGCAGTGGGGCGAGGGCTGGAAGAGGGGCTGAGCATGGCGACGACCCAGGTCGTACGGTCGGAGTGGACCAAGATCCGGTCGGTGGCGTCCACGGTGTGGACGCTCTCGCTGGTGGTGGTCGTGACGGTCGCCCTCGGCATGCTCATCTCGGCCCTGTCGAAGAACGAGTTCGACACCATGAGCGCGCGGGACCGGGCGCAGTTCGACCCGACGTTCATCAGTTTCGCGGGGATGAGTCTCGGTCAGCTCGCGATGATCGTCTTCGGCGTGCTGGTGGTGTCGAACGAGTACAGCACGGGCATGATCCGCACTTCGCTGGCCGCGGTGCCGCAGCGCGGCTCCTTCCTGTTCAGCAAGATCGCGGTGGCCACGGGGCTGGCCCTGCTGGTCGGCCTCGTCACCAGCTTCGCCGCGTTCCTCCTCGGGCAGGCGATGCTCGGCGAGCACCGGGCGGAGATCGGTGACCCGGGTGTGCTGCGGGCCGTGATCGGCGGTGGCCTCTACATGGCCCTCATCGCGATGTTCTCGATGGGGGTCGCCGCGATGCTGCGCTCGCCGATGCTGTCGCTGGGCATCCTGATGCCGTTCTTCTTCCTGATCTCCAACATCCTCGGCAACGTCGACGCGACGAAAAAGGTCGGCCGGTTTCTTCCGGACCAGGCCGGCAGCAAGATCATGCAGGTGGTCACCCCCATCGACGACGACACCCCGTACGGACCGTGGGGCGGCCTCGGGATCATGGGGCTGTGGGTCCTCGCGGCACTCGCCGGCGGGTACGTACTGCTGAAGAAGCGTGATGCCTAGGGGAGTGTGCCCGGGTGTCGCGCCCCACCCTTTACTTTGATTTGGGTGGAACCGTCAGCTCGTCGATAAGCTCCTAACCCTTACGGGGGCGTGTGCCCCGCTGTCCTGAACCTTGCGATGGGTGCGGAGCATGATCGAAGCAGTCGGCCTGACGAAGCGCTACGGCGACAAGACCGCTGTGTACAACCTTTCCTTCCAGGTGCGGCCCGGAGCCGTCACCGGCTTCCTCGGGCCGAACGGCTCGGGCAAGTCGACGACGATGCGGATGATCCTCGGCCTGGACAACCCGACGTCCGGGCACGTGACGATCGGCGGCTACCCGTACCGCAAGCTGCCCAACGCCCCCCGCCAGGTCGGCGCCCTGCTGGACGCCAAGGCCGTGCACGGCGGCCGGGCCGCCCGCAACCACCTGCTGAGCCTCGCCCAGCTGTCGGGCATCCCGGCCCGGCGGGTGGACGAGGTGCTCGGGGTCGTCGGCCTCCAGGACGTGGCCAAGAAGCGGTCCAAGGGCTTCTCCCTCGGCATGGGGCAGCGGCTCGGCATCGCCGCCGCGCTGCTCGGCGACCCGCAGGTGCTGCTGTTCGACGAGCCGGTCAACGGCCTCGACCCCGAGGGCATCCTCTGGGTGCGCAACCTGATGAAGGCCCTGGCCGCGGAGGGCCGTACGGTCTTCGTCTCCTCCCACCTGATGAGCGAGATGGCGCTGACCGCCGAACACCTCATCGTCATCGGGCGCGGACAGCTGCTCGCCGACATGAGCGTGACGGCCTTCATCTCCGCGAACTCCGCGGACTTCGCGCGCGTCCGGACGCCCGACACCGAGCCGCAGCAGCGCGAGAAGCTGTCGGCCGCCCTCACCGAGGCGGGCGGTCATGTGCTGCCCGAGCAGGACGGCGCGCTGCGCGTGACCGGGCTGCCGCTGCCCCGCATCAGCGACATCGCGCACGGCACCGACGTACGGCTGTGGGAGCTGTCGCCGCACCAGGCCTCGCTGGAGGAGGCGTACATGCGGATGACGCAAGGCGCGGTCGACTACCGCTCGACCATCGACCAGAGGGAAGGCCTCCAGCAGCCGCTGCCGCCGGGCGCGCAGCCGCCGATGCCGGTGCCGGGCCAGGGCCAGCCCGGCTGGTACGCCCCGCCGCCGCCCCAGCAGGGCAGCCTGCCGTTCGGGATGCCGCCGCAGGGGGCACCGGGGCAGGCGCCGTCGGGTCCGTACGGCGCACCTGGTGTCCCGGGCGCTCCGGCGACCGCTCCGAGCGCCCCCGACGCCTCCGGAGCGGGCACGCCCAACCCGTACGCGCAGCCGGCGGGCCGGCCGCCGCAGGCACCCGCGCAGGGCGCGCCCCAGGCACCGCATACGCCCGCACAGCCCGCGGGCCCGGCGCCCCAGACCCCTGCGGCGCCCGCCGCCGCTCCCGTCCCGACCTCCGACCTGACCAAGCCCGAGGACGCCCGATGAGCAGCCCCCAGCCCCAGATGCCGCAGGCCGCACCCAGCTGGGAGGCGGCACCCGGTGCCGCGCAGGCCCCCTCCGGCTCGCCGTACCCCGGCTACACCTCGCCGATCCCGGTCGTGCGCACGCACCTCGGGCATGCCATCGCCTCCGAATGGACGAAGATCAGGTCGGTGCGCTCCACCATGTGGACGCTCGGCGTGTTCGTCCTGCTCGTCGTCGGCATCGGACTGCTGACCGGCCTGGTGGTGTCGAACTCCAGCTCCCCCGCGGACGCGTCCGGCCAGAACGCACTGTCCCTGGGCTTCTTCGGGCTGCTGCTCGGCAGCATGTGCCTCATCACTCTGGGCGTGCTGACCACGGCTTCGGAGTACGGCACCGGCATGATCCGCACCACGACGGTCGCCTGCCCGAGCCGCGGACGGGTGCTGGCGGCGAAGGCGGTCGTGTTCTTCCTGGTCGCGTTCGTGGTGACGCTGGTGTCCAGCTCCGTCGTCGCGTTCATGCACGTGGGCATGCTGCAGGACGCCGGCGCCAAGGACCCCACCGGTGGTGAGTGGCTGAAGGCCACGGTCGGCGTCGCGCTCTACCTGGCGCTGCTGGGCCTGCTCTCGCTCGCCGTCGGGTCGATCATCCGGCACTCGGCCGGTGCCATCACCATCATGATCGGCGCGCTGCTCGCCCCGCTGGTGATCGCGCTGTTCATGTTCTCGGAGTCCCTGTCGGCCGTACGCGACGCCCTGCTCGAGTACTCGATCCCGAACCAGCTCAGCGTGTTCTACGCCAACTCGCTCAGCCAGTCCGGCCCGTCCGGCTGGGACCCGCTGTGGATCATCCTGGGCGTCACGGCCGTGGCGTTCGGCGGCGCCTTCGCCCTGCTGGAGAAGCGGGACGTGTAGTCGCGGGCCGCGAGCGGCCTAGAATCTCGGCGCGTTACGGGACCGCCGCACCCCGGGGGTGCGGCGGTCCCGCGCGTTCCAGCAGGCCTTGTGCCAGTGCCGGCGGTCGTCGACGCCCGCGTGCTCGGGCCAGGCCACCACGTGCGGCACACCGTCGGGGATCATCTGGTCGCAGCCGGGGCAGCGGTACGACTTGCCCTGCGCGCTCGCGCCGGCCACGTGCCGCACGTTCCAGTTCTCGCCCTGCCAGTCCTGCGAGGCCTGCCAGCCGCCGTAACGGCCGGGGCGGTCGTCCTCGGCGCTCCGGCCGGAAGAACCGGCGCTGTTGAGTCGGTTGCGACGCGGAGACACGGGACACCTCTCGGGGCTATACAGGAAGCACGGGCCGTCCTCTCAGCCTACGCGGCGCGGACGGGGGTACGCGTACGGCACCAATCGCCACAAGCCCCTCGCCGGGCGAGGCGGACTCCCCGCCGGGACTCCCCCGGGCTCCGCACGGAACGCCGCATTCTGCAGACAATCCGCAAAATACTCCGCCCGGCCGTGTCCTCGGCACGTGTCAGACGGTTATGCCCTGTGGGGGAGCTCCGTGTCGGAGCCAAGGAAGCAGGAAAGCAATGCGCGTTGGAAGTTTCGTGTTGGCGGCCCAGTTCCCCGGTCAGGGCGAGGGAGAAGCGCTGCACCGCGCGGTCCGCTCGGCCGAGGTGGCCGAGGAGGCCGGGCTCGACACGGCCTGGCTGGCCGAGCACCACTTCGTGCCCTACGGCACGTGCCCGTCGGCCGTCACCCTGGCCGCCCTGCTGCTGGGCCGCACCCGCCGCCTCCGGGTCGGTACGGCGGTCAGCGTCCTGCCCACCGCCCACCCCGTGGCCCTCGGCGAACAGGCCGCGCTGCTGCACCACACGAGCGGCGGCCGTTTCACGCTCGGTGTCGGCCGGGGCGGCCCGTGGGTCGACCTGGAGGTGTTCGGCGCGGGTCTGGAGGCGTACGAGAAGGGGTTCCCGGAGGCCCTGGACCTCCTGGTGCGCTGGCTGCGCGAGCCGTCCGTGGCGGCCGACGGGGAGCGCTTCCGCTTCCGTGAAGTGCCGGTGGTTCCCCGGCCGTCGGAGGCTCTGGGCGAGGTCCCGGGACCGGAACTGGTCGTCGCCTGCACCTCGCCGGCGAGCGTGCGGCTGGCGGCCGAGCGCGGCCTGTCGATGCTGCTCGGGATGCACGTGGGGGACGAGGAGAAGGCCGAGATGGTGGCCCTGTGGCGGCAGCACGCGCGGGCCTGCGGCCGGCCGGCCGAGGAGATCCTCGGCGCGTCCCATGTGTCGGCGGGCGTCTGCCAGATCGCGGACCGGCGGGACGACGCGGCGGAGACGCTGACGAAGGCGATGCCCGGCTGGCTGAAGCAGGGCCTGGAGGCGCACGTCACGGTCGACGGGCGGACGCGCCGGATGCGCGACCCGCTGGCCTACACCGAACTGCTCTGCGGGCTGCACCCGGTGGGCACCCCGCGCCTGTGCGCCGACCGGCTGGCGGCGACCAGCGAGCGGACCGGCATCTCCCGCTTCGCCCTGCTCGTGGAGGGCTCCGGAGATCTGGCGGCGACCGAGGAGAACGTACGGCGGTTGGGGGCCGAGGTGCTCCCCCAACTCGTCTGAGAGCGCGGTGGATTCCTGGGGGCTTGCCGCTCCGGTACAAAAGCGCACCTCCCGCGTACGGAGCGGCAAGCAGGCGGCGCCTCAGCAGTCGCGGAACTCGGGCGACTGGTTCAGCACCTGGCTGCGGACCGATGTGAAACGGCCCAGCTTCTCGTCGACCGAGGAGTCAAGCGGGAACACGGCCACCCGGTGGCAGTTCTGGAAGGCCAGCCGCACACCGAAGTGCCGTTGCAGCGCGCCGCGTATCGCGTCACTCGCAAGCGCACGCAGCAACTGACCGCGTGCCTGCTCGTCCGGCGGAGGCGTCTGGTTGTCGGCGAACGCACCGCCGTCCACCTTCAGCTGGGCCACCAGGGAGCTGATCATCTCCCACGCATAGGGCAGGGAGGTCCGGACGCAGTCGACGAATTCCGCTTCGTCGACCTCGCCTCGCTCGGCCTGTTCGAGTAGGGCCGGTGAGACGTCGAGCGACATGAGTTCTCCTCTCGCACCCCCGCCCGGCGGGCAGGGGTTGCCGGACAGATAAGGGAGTTCGCGATACCGGACACGCTGCGTACACACGTCGCGACCTCCCGTTCATACGGTAAGCAACCGACGGTGACGGCACCAGGAGAATGCGCAGATGGCACACTCTCAATGAGCACACCATGCTCACAATCGGCCATTACTGAACACGCGTTTTCCAGGGCGAATCGCGTCCACAGGTGCCTGTCGAGTAGCGTTGCCGACCATGCGTCTCGTCATTGCCCGCTGCTCCGTGGACTACGCCGGGCGGCTCACCGCCCACCTTCCCTCGGCCCCGCGCCTGATCCTGGTGAAGGCGGACGGCAGCGTCTCGATCCACGCCGACGACCGGGCCTACAAGCCCCTGAACTGGATGTCGCCGCCCTGCACGCTGAAGGAGGGCACCGGCGAGGACGAGGGCGTCTGGACCGTCATCAACAAGGCGGGCGAGAAGCTCATCATCACGATGGAGGAAGTCCTCCACGACTCCTCGCACGAACTGGGCGTGGATCCCGGTCTGATCAAGGACGGCGTGGAAGCGCACCTCCAGGAGCTGCTCGCCGACCGCATCGAGACACTCGGCGACGGCTACACCCTGATCCGCCGCGAGTACCCGACGGCCATCGGGCCGGTCGACATCCTGTGCCGGGACGCCGACGGCAAGACCGTCGCGGTGGAGATCAAGCGGCGCGGTGAGATCGACGGCGTGGAGCAGCTGACCCGCTATCTGGAGCTGCTGAACCGCGATCCCCATCTCGCCCCGGTCCGCGGCGTCTTCGCCGCGCAGGAGATCAAGCCCCAGGCCCGCGTCCTCGCGACCGACCGGGGCATCGGCTGCCAGGTCCTCGACTACGACGCGCTGCGGGGCATCGAGGACGACAAGCTGCGGCTGTTCTGACACACCCCCACGACGAAGAGGGCCGGGTCCGCGGAACGGACCCGGCCCTGCTGCGTGCACGGGTGTCAGATCACCCGGTCCGCGCTGCTCTGCGACGCGCTCGCGGACGTGGTGGCCGGGCTGCTCGACGCCGGGCCGCTGGCCGTGTCCGAGGTGCTCGGGCTGGTCGTCGGCGGAGTCGTCGTCGGCGGCTGTGAGGTCGGCGGCTCGGACGTGGGCGGCTGTGAGGTCGGCGGCTTCGAGGTCGTCGGCGGCTTCGAGGACGTGGGGGGCTTCGAAGAGGTGGGCGGCTTGGACGTCGTGGGCGGCTTCGAGGTCGTCGGCGGCTTCGACGCGGACCCGGAGGCGCCGGGGCTCGGCGAACCGCTCGGTTCGCCCGTCGGTGTCGGATCGTCCGCCGTGCCCGGTGTGCCGTCCGGGCCCGGGTCGGTCGGGCGGCTCGTCGCCGCACCCGGGTCGCCGTTGCCGTCGTCCGCCGGACGGTCGGCGCCCAGGCTGCCGCCGCTCAGACCCTGGCTGGCCGAAGGCTTGACGCCGACCTGGTCGGACGGCGGGTTCGGGTCGTTGTCGGAGGTGGCGCCGAGCGTCACCACCGTGCCGAGCACGGCGACGAGGAGGGCGCCGGCGCCCGCGGCCACCAGGTTGCGCCGGGCCAGGCCCTTGAGGCCGCCCCGGGCCGCCCGCGAGGGCGCGGGCGTGGAGCGGTGGGTGACCAGGGTCGGGGAGACGGGCTTCTGCAGGGTCGGGAAGGCCGCCGGAACGCCCTCGGCCGGGGATGCCGACTCCTCGTACCGGGCGTCGGGCACCTCCTCCCCCGCGGTCGGCCCGAGGCTCAGCGGGGTGCCCGAACGGTCCGCGACCAGGGCGAGGGCGCGGCGGCCGGCGACCGTGCCGCGCTTGTCGGAGAGGGCGCCGCGCAGGCCGACGGAGGCCTCCAGTTCGGCGCGGGCCCGGTCGAGCTGTCCGCCGCACAGGGCGAGGATGCCGAGCTCATGGTGGAAGTAGGCCTGTTCGGCGACGTCCCCGGCGAGCCGGGCGGCCTCGGCGCCGGCCCGCAGGGTCCGCTCCCAGGCGCTCCAGTGCAGCCCGGCGGCGAACGCGGGTGCGGCGGTGCGCGCCAGGTGCACGGCCGGGCTCTCCTCGCCCTCGGCCGGAGGCACGGTGAGCGGGCCGAGGACCGCCAGGGCGGCGAGGAGCGCGTCGGCCTCGGCGCTCACGCGCTCCGGCGTGACCGAGGGGTGCCCGGCCCACCAGGAGTAGTGCTGGGCGGCGCTGCGCGCACCGGCCTCGGCCTCCTCGGCGTAGCCGGCGGCTTCCAGCTGCGCCGGGACACCGGCGGCGAGCCGGTAGCGGGATCCGACCGCGGAGACCAGGCCGCAGGCGGCCAGTTCGCCGAGGGCGGCGTCGGCGTGGGTGTCGCCGACCAGGGCGGGCAGGTGGGCCTGGTGCGGGACCTCGCCGCCGAGGGCGACGGCGAACCGCAGGGTGGCGCGGGCGGAGGCGCTGAGCCGGGCGGCGAGCAGGGGTGCGGGGGCGGCTGCCTCGCCGAGCGAGGGCAGCGAGATCTCGTCGCCGTCGGCGGCGTCGTACGTCTCGGCCGGGGGCGCGTCCTCGACGACGCCGAACTCGTCGACGGCGCCGGCACCGGCGCGCAGCCGGTCCCGCTGCCGCAGCAGGGCCCCGGCCTGCACGAAGCGCAGGGGCAGGCCCTCGGACTCGAACCAGAGGTCGCCCGCCCAGTTGGACTCCTCCTCGGTGAGGGACCGGCCGACGGCGTACTCCAGCAGTTCGCGTCCGGCCGCGCGGTCGAGCCCGCCGAGGGTGACCTCCTCGACGGCGGCGTCCGCCGAGGGCGCCGGCACGTCCGGGGTGGTGCCGAGCAGGAAGGCGCACTCGGGGGTGGCGTCCAGCAGCTCGTCGAGCGCGGCCCCGCCGAACTCGAGGTCGTCGAGGACGACGACCGCGCCGATCTCACGGACGTGGGTCAGCAGTTCGTCCCGGTCCGGGCGGTGCAGGGGGGCCTTGTACACCGCGTAGAAGAGGTCGTACAGCAGTTCGCCGGAGGTGCGGCCGAAGCCGTTCAGGCGGACGACGCCGTCGGGGGCGAGGTCCGAGCAGTCCTCGGCGACGAGGTCGAGGAGGCGGGTGCGGCCGGAGCCGGCGGGGCCGGTGAGACGAACGGTGCGGCCGCGGGCGAGCAGCCGCACGAGCTGCTCGCGCTCGTCCTGGCGGGCCAGCAGGGGCAGGGCGGGCTGCGCGGGGCCGGGCGGGACGGGCGGCAGGGCGGCGCGTTCGGCCTCGGCGCGCTCGGCCGTGCCGAGTTTGACGGGACGGGCGGGCCGTTCGGCGGGCGGGCAGACCTCTATCTCACTGCCGTCGACGGGGTTGACGGTCAGCAGGAAGTCGCCGGAGACGAGCTGCACCGTGCGGGCGAGCGCGGGCGCGTGCTGGCCGAAGTCGGGCGTGAGGGATTCCCGGGGCGGACGCTGGCGCGGCCCCTGGCCGTCGCCGTCGTGGCCGTACTCCTCGGGTCCCGGGGTGTTCGGGTCCATAGGTCAAGCCCCCCAAAAGCGTGTGTGTGCTGTGAAGCCCCTCCCGGCCTTGCTGCACACCGCGCTGTCGCTTCTGGTCCGGGCCCGCTCGAAGGGTGTCAAGGCAGCGGGCAGCCGAACCCTAAACCTTCGCACAGTATCTACGACAGTCCGGGGCGCCGTGTCGTCCGAGACGTCACGATCTCGTGAGGATTGCGCTCATCGCACGATCGGACGATGTCCGTCCGGGTCTCCCCGGTCGCCCGGTTCACACCCGCACGAATCGTCACACGCGGGGCAGTGTCTCCACCCCGATGCCCCCCTCGATCGCCAGGATCCGGTGCAGGCGGGTGGCGACCAGCAGGCGCTGCATCTGCGGCGGCACGCCGCGCAGGACCAGGCGCCGGCCGCAGCGGCCGGCCCGCCGGTGTGCCCCCATGATCACGCCCAGTCCGGTGGCGTCCCAGGAGTCCAGTTCGGACAGGTCCAGTACCAGGTCGCCGACTCCGTCGTCGACGGCCGAGTGCAGGACCGTACGGGCGTCCGCCGCGCTCCGGACGTCGAGGCGGCCCCCGACGACCAGCTCGGCGTGGTCGCCCCTGATGTGCATATGCGCTCCCCGTGCGTGCGTTTCGTGCTCCGCGTTCTGATATGGGTGATGCAACCTCTGACTGCGTGGAGGACACAGAGGTTGCTTCTTGTAAGCGAACCGATACCGAATTCACCCCGGGGTGTGATGACCCCGGGGCGTGTGCGGTTTCAGTGCTTGTAGAAGCCCTGCCCGCTCTTGCGGCCGATGTCACCGGCGTCAACCATCCGGCGCATCGACTCGGGAGCCGCGAACTTCTCGTCCTGGGACTCGGTGTAGATGTTGTTCGTGGCGTGCAGCAGGATGTCGACGCCCGTCAGGTCCGCCGTCGCCAGCGGGCCCATGGCGTGGCCGAAGCCCAGCTTGCAGGCCAGGTCGATGTCCTCGGCGCTCGCCACGCCCGACTCCTGCAGCTTCGCGGCCTCGACGACCAGGGCGCAGATGAGACGGGTCGTCACGAAGCCGGCGACGTCACGGTTGACGACGATGCAGGTCTTGCCGACCGACTCGGCGAACTCTCGGGCGGTGGCCAGGGTTTCGTCACTGGTCTTGTAGCCGCGGACGAGTTCGCACAGCTGCATCATCGGCACCGGCGAGAAGAAGTGCGTGCCGACGACCCGTTCCGGGCGCTCCGTGGCGGCGGCGATCTTGGTGATCGGGATGGCGGAGGTGTTGGAGGCGAGGATCGCCTCGTCCTTCACGATCTTGTCGAGCGCGCGGAAGATCTCGTGCTTGATCTCCAGCTTCTCGAACACGGCCTCGACGACGACGTCCGCGTCGGCCACGGCGTCCAGGTCGGTGGTCGCGGTGATGCGGGCGAGGGCGGCGTCGGCGTCATGCGCCTCCAGCTTGCCCTTGGCGACGAACTTGTCGTACGAGGCCTTGATGCCGTCGGTGCCGCGCTTCAGCGCCTCATCGGTGACGTCACGCAGGACGACCTCCCACCCCGCCTGTGCGGAGACCTGGGCGATGCCGGATCCCATGAGGCCGGCTCCGATGACGGCGAGCTTCCGTGCCACTGTGCGACTCCCCTGACGCGCTGTTCATGTCTGACTCTCGGGCGGACACTAGCGCTCGTGAGGGGCTGTGTGACCAGTAAGTAATGCGCGTCACGTCTCACATGACGGACATCACACCGGGCCGGGTCATTCGGCGCCTCGTACGGCGTAGTTGAGCACCTCCTCACTCAACAGCTCCTCGATGTCGTCGAGGAACACGAGCATCTCCCGGGACACTTCGTCCGGATTGCGCCCCTTGACCATCTCACGGCCGATGGCGACGAAAAGGGTGCCGTGAACCCAGCAGATCTGACCGGCGATCAGCCCGGGCAGCCGGTCGCCGGCGGTGGCGCCGGTCTCCTCACGGAGGGTCGCCTCCAGGTTGTCCTGGAGTTCTTGCTGCATGCTCCACAGCCGGGAGCGCAGCGGCGGCGCCTCTTCGATGCAGCGCATGAAGCGGTCGTAGCCCTCGATGAGGCCCATGTGGGGCGAGACCGCCTCGGTCTCGGCGCGCAGCTCGCGCAGCACCGCCCGGGCGGCCGACTCCCCCGCGTCCCGGCCGCGCACCCAGCGGGAGAGCCGGTCGACGACGCCCTGGGAGCGGTCGAAGAAGAGGTCCTCCTTGGCCGGGAAGTAGTTGTAGACGGTGTTCACGGAGACGTCGGCCGCCTCCGCCACGTCCGCGATCGTCACCGTCATGAAGCCGCGCTCCAGGAACAGCCCGGTGGCGATGTCCGAGATGCGCTGCCTGGTCTCGCGCTTCTTCCGTTCCCTGAGCCCCTCAGCCATGTCCGAATCCTAGCTTCCTTGGAGCCCCTGAAAACTTGGGGTCGTTGCAAAATTTAAGAGACTCTGTTTTTCTGGGCCCATGACCATCATCAGTACGGCCGGACTGGCCCGTACCTTCCGGACGAAGAGCGGCCCCGTGGAGGCCGTGCGCGGTATCGACCTGACCGTCCGCGAGGGCGAGATCCTCGGCTTCCTCGGCCCGAACGGGGCCGGCAAGACCACGACCCTGCGGATGCTGACGACCCTGCTGGCACCGACCGGCGGCGCCGCCACCGTCGCGGGTTGCGACCTGGCCACCGACCCGGCCGGGGTGCGGCGGGCCTGCGGCTACGTCGCGCAGTCCGGCGGGGTGGACCCGCAGATCACCGTGCGGGAGGAGCTGGTGACCCAGGGGCGGCTGTACCGGCTGACGAAGCGGCAGGCCGCCGAGCGCGCGGGGGAGCTGGCTCGCGACCTGGACCTCACCGAACTGCTCGACCGCAAGTGCGCCGCGCTCTCCGGAGGACAGCGGCGCCGCCTGGACATCGCGCTGGCGCTCGCCCACCGCCCGAAGGTGCTGTTCCTCGACGAGCCGACGACCGGGCTCGACCCGGGCAGCCGGGCCGGCCTGTGGGACCTGGTGCGCCGGCTGCGCGACGAGCACGGCACGACGGTCTTCCTGACCACGCACTACCTCGACGAGGCCGACGCCCTCTCCGACCGGCTGGTGATCGTCGACCGGGGCGTGGTGGTCGCCGAGGGCACCCCGGGCGCGCTGAAGCTGGAGTGGGGCGGCTCGATCGACGCCTCGCTCCAGGACACCTTCCTCGCCATCACCGGCCGCAGCGCCGCGCCCGCCGACCAGACCCCCGTCGCCGTATAGGGAACAGAGGACTCACGATGCTGTTGCACGACACGGCGCTCATCTACGGGCGCTATCTCCGCCAGTCCCTGCGCTCCCGCTTCGCGCTGCTCTTCGGCGTTCTGATGCCGCTGCTGTACCTGCTGTTCTTCGGCCCGCTGCTGACGGATCTGCCGCTGGGCGGGCAGGGCAGCTCGTGGCAGGTGCTGGTGCCCGGGCTGCTGCTCCAACTCGGACTGTTCGGGGCGTCCTTCGCGGGCTTCGCGATCATCATCGAGAAGGGCCACGGAGTGGTGGAGCGGATGCGGGTGACGCCCGTCAGCCGCCTCGCCCTGCTGCTGGGGCGAGTCCTGCGGGACGCCACCGTGTTCGTCTTCCAGGCGGTGCTGCTGGTGCTGGCGGCACTGGCGATGGGGCTTCGGGCCCCGCTCGCCGGCGTCCTGATCGGCTTCGCGTTCGTCGCGCTGCTGACGGTGTCGCTGGCCGCGCTGTCGTACGCGCTGGCGATGAAGGTCCGCACCCCGCAGGAGTTCGGCCCGGCGATCAACGCCATGACGATGCCGATGATGCTCCTGTCCGGCCTGATGCTCCCGATGACGCTGGGGCCGAAGTGGCTGGACGTGCTCTCCCACTTCGTACCGTTCCGCTATCTGGTGGACGCGGTCCGGGACGCCTACGTCGGCTCGTACGCCACCTCGCACATGCTGTACGGCGTCCTGGTGGCCGTCGGCTTCACCGCACTGGCCGTGACGGTGGGCACACGCGTGTTCCGAACCGCCGGAGCGTAACTACGCTGGCCATATGGTCAATCTGACGCGCATCTACACCAGGACCGGCGACCAGGGCACCACCGCCCTCGGCGACATGAGCCGGGTCGCCAAGACCGACCCGCGGATCTCCGCGTACGCCGACGCCAACGAGGCGAACGCGGCGATCGGCACGGCGGTGGCGCTGGGCGGCCTGGACGAGGAGATCGTCAAGGTCCTCACCCGTGTCCAGAACGACCTGTTCGACGTGGGTGCGGACCTGTCGACGCCGGTGGTGGAGAACCCCGAGTTCCCGCCCCTGCGGGTCGAGCAGTCCTACATCGACAAACTGGAAGCGGACTGCGACCGCTTCCTGGAAGGACTGGAGAAGCTCCGCTCCTTCATCCTCCCGGGCGGCACGCCGGGCGCGGCCCTGCTCCACCAGGCCTGCACGGTCGTCCGCCGGGCGGAACGCTCGACCTGGTCGGCCCTGGAGACCCACGCCGAGACGATGAACCCCCTGACGGCCACCTACCTCAACCGCCTCTCCGACCTCCTGTTCATCCTGGCGAGGACGGCGAACAAGGAGGTCGGAGACGTGCTGTGGGTCCCGGGCGGCGAACGTTAGGTCTTCCCTCTCGCGGCGTGCCAGAGGCCGCTGGCGGAGAGGACCCCGCCGACGATCATCATCACGATGCCGACCTTGGTGAGGGTGACGACGGGGACGTCCACGTCACCGGTGAACCGCCACAGCAGCAGGCCGATCAGGAAGGTGACGACGCCTTCGGACAGATACTGCTTCGCCTTGTTCACGAGTGCGTCCTTTCCTTCGATGTCGTGACCGCTTCCGGCTCACCCGCAGGGGCTTTCCGCGGCCAGATCAGATAACTCAGTGCGATCAGTCCGTGGATCCCGGTCACCCGCCAGGCCGTGTGGCGCCAGCTCTCCAGGGAGGTCACGCGGCTCGGGTCGTCCACGTACCAGATCGCGAGCTGGAGGAGCACGGTCGCGACGACGGCGCCCACCAGCGTGCCCAGCCAGACCTTGATCTCGTGGCGTGCCCGGGGCATGCCGTAGCGCGGGGGCCCCGGCGGGGGCGGCGCACCGCCCAGCCGGTGGGCGGCGTGGCCGTCGAGCCACTGCACGGTGCGGTGGCCGTGGCCGACGGTGTAGCCGATGTACAGCGCGGCCAGCCCGTGCGTCCAGTTCGGCTCGGCACCGCTCCTCAGGTCCAGCACGGTGGCGACCAGCAGGACGACCTCCAGCAGCGGCTCGCACAGCAGCAGTCCGAGTCCCAGCCGTGGCATGCGCAGCAGGTACCGGGCGCTCAGGCCCGCCGCCAGCAGCACCCAGAAGCCGATCTCGCAGGCGGCGATCAATGCGACGATCACGGTTCGCTCCTCTCGGTCACCTTTTCAGGCTCCCGTGCGGTGCGTCCGGAATCGTCGTCGCGACTGACGAACCCCGGGTACATCGAAAGATGCAGCCCGAGCCCCTACGCGGGGATCATGCGCGAGGCGCGACCGGCCGTGTTGGATGGAGCCATGGCCGCACGACTCCCCCGCCCCCGTCGTTTCGACGTCTACGTCGCCCTGGGCGGCCTGCTCGGCGGGCTGCTGCTGTGGGGTGCCGGCCTGGCCACCAGACCGCGCACCGAGGTGTACGTGCTGCTGCCGGGGCGCTGGCCGGTCCTGCTGCCACTGTTCGTCCTCGCGGGCTGCGAGCTGCTGCGCCGGACCGCCCCGCGCACCGGCCTGCTGATCGGCACGGCCGCGATCGTCCTGGACGTCGTCACGCAGGGCAACCTGGTCTCGATCCTGATGTACACCGACCTCATGTACGCGGCCGTCCTGTACGGCCCGCCCGCATCAGCCCACCGCATCCCGCGGATCACCGGGCTGCTCTCGGTGGCCGGAGCGGTGGTGCCGTTCGCGGTCTGGCGCGAACCCGAGGCTCTGCTGATCGGCGTGGTCACCGGCCTCGTGTCCTTCGGGCCCGCCTCCACCGGCCTGATCGTCCGCAACCACCGCGAGGCCGCCGACGCGGCCCGGCTGCGTGCCGAACAGACGGCGCTGCTCGCCGAGATGGACCGCACCCAGGCCGTCACCGCCGAACGCGCCCGGATGGCCCGGGAACTGCACGACATGGTCGCCAACCACCTGTCCGCGATCGCCATCCACTCCACCGCCGCCCTCTCCCTCGACGACCCGAAGACCTCGCAGGACGCACTGGTGGTCATCCGCGAGAACAGCGTGGAGGGGCTCGCCGAGATGCGGCGGCTGATCGGCATCCTGCGCGACAGCAGCGGCGATGTGGAACCGGCCGCGGCCCCGACCCTCGACGGCCTCGGCTCGCTGGTGGAGAACGCCCGCACCAACGGCCTCGACGTCACCCTGGAGGCCGAGCAGGCCGAGGTGCCCGCGCCCGTCGAACTCGCGGCCTACCGCATCGTGCAGGAGTCGCTGACCAACGCGCTCAAGCACGCCGCCCCGGGCCGGGTCTCGGTGTCCCTCGCCCGGCGGGACGGCTCGCTCGTCGTCGACGTGACCAGCCCGTACGGCGACCGGGACGGCCCGCGCGCCCCCGGGTCCGGCGCCGGCCTGGTCGGCATGGAAGAACGCGTGGCCCTGCTGGGCGGCACCTTCGCGGCCGGCCCCGAGGACTCGCCCGAGGGCAAGGTCTGGGCCGTGCGCACCACCCTGCCCGTCAACGACACCGCCGAAGGAGACACCGCATGAGCCGGACCGTCCGGGTCCTCGTCGCCGAGGACCAGTCCGCCGTCCGCGCAGGGCTGGTCCTGATCCTGCGCAGCGCTCCCGACATCGAGGTGGTCGGTGAGGCGGCGGACGGCGAGCAGGCGGTGGCACTGGCCCGGGAGCTGCGGCCGGACCTGGTGTTGATGGACGTGCAGATGCCGCGTCTGGACGGGGTGTCGGCGACCCGGCAGGTCGTCGCGGACCGGCTCGCCGACGTGCTGGTGCTGACCACCTTCGATCTCGACGAGTACGTCTTCGGGGCGCTGCGGGCGGGTGCGTCCGGCTTCCTGCTGAAGAACACCGAGGCGGGGCAACTGCTGGAGGCCGTACGGACGGTGGCCCGCGGGGAAGGTCTCATCTCCCCTGCCGTCACACGGCGGCTGATCGCGGAGTTCGCCGCGAAGCCCACCCGGGAGCCCACCGCCGACCCGTCCGTGCTGGACCGGCTGACCCCGCGCGAGCGCGAGGTGCTGTCCTGCCTGGGTCAGGGCCTGTCCAACGCGGGGATCGCCGAGCGGCTCGACATGGCCGAGGCAACCGTGAAGACCCATGTCAGCCGGCTGCTGGCGAAGCTGGAGCTGCGCAGTCGGGTGCAAGCGGCGGTGCTGGCGCAGGAGTTGGGGATCTGACCGGGACGAGTGCGGTGGTCCAGACCTATTGACCGGTGGTCCAGACCTTTCTATTCTCACCGCACCATGTGGGGCGTGAGGCTCAGCCACGCCCCCACAACCCCACAAGGAGGCGCAGCATGCGCTTCAGACACAGAGCCGCGGCAGGCTTCGCCGCCCTGCTGCTCCCGCTGGCCGCACTGGTCGGCCTCGCCGCACCCGCCCAGGCGGCCACGTCCGCCACCGCGACCTACGCCAAGACGCAGGACTGGGGCTCCGGCTTCGAAGGCAAGTGGACGGTGAAGAACACCGGGACCACGGCCCTCAGCTCCTGGACCGTCGAGTGGGACTTCCCCTCCGGCACGTCCGTCACCTCCGCCTGGGACGCCGACGTCACCTCTTCCGGCACCCACTGGACCGCGAAGAACAAGTCCTGGAACGGCACCCTCGCCCCCGGCGCCTCCGTCTCCTTCGGCTTCAACGGCACCGGCACCGGTTCGCCCGCCAACTGCAAGCTGAACGGCGGCAGCTGCGACGGCGGCACCACGGAACCCGGCGACAACGCACCCAGCGCCCCCGGCACCCCGACCGCCTCCGACATCACCGACACCTCGGTGAAGCTGTCCTGGTCCGCCGCCACCGACGACAAGGGCGTCAAGGACTACGACGTCCTGCGCGACGGCACGAAGGTCGCCACGGTCACGACCACCTCGTACACGGACAGCGGCCTGACCAAGGGCACCGACTACTCCTACTCCGTCCGGGCCCGCGACACCGCCGACCAGACCGGCCCGGTCAGCGGCGCCCGCGCGGTGCGCACCACCGGCGGCACCACCGAGCCGCCGCCCACCGGCGACAAGGTCAAGCTCGGCTACTTCACCGAGTGGGGCGTCTACGGCCGCAACTACCACGTGAAGAACCTGGTGACCTCGGGCTCGGCGTCGAAGATCACGCACATCAACTACGCCTTCGGCAACGTCAAGAACGGCCAGTGCACCGTCGACGACACCTACGCCGCCTACGACAAGGCGTACACCGCCGACCAGTCCGTCAGCGGCACCGCCGACACCTGGGACCAGCCGCTGCGCGGCAACTTCAACCAGCTCCGCCAGCTCAAGGCCAAGTACCCGCACATCAAGGTGCTGTACTCGTTCGGCGGCTGGACCTACTCCGGCGGCTTCGGCCAGGCCGCGCAGAACGCGGCCGCGTTCGCCAAGTCCTGCAAGGCCGTCGTGGAGGACCCGCGGTGGGCCGACGTCTTCGACGGCATCGACATCGACTGGGAGTACCCGAACGCCTGCGGCCTGAGCTGCGACACGTCCGGCCCGGCCGCCTTCAGGAACCTGATGTCCGCGCTGCGCACGGAGTTCGGCCCGAACTACCTGGTCACCGCGGCCATCACCGCCGACGGCTCGTCCGGCGGCAAGATCGACGCGGCCGACTACGGCGGCGCCTCCCAGTACCTCGACTGGTACAACGTGATGACGTACGACTACTTCGGCGCCTTCGACAAGGACGGCCCCACCGCCCCGCACTCCCCGCTCACCTCGTACCCCGGCATCCCACAGGCGGGCTTCAACTCGGCCGACGCGATCGCCAAGCTCAAGTCCAAGGGCGTGCCGTCCAGGAAGCTGCTGCTCGGCATCGGCTTCTACGGCCGCGGCTGGACCGGCGTCACCCAGTCCGCCCCGGGCGGCTCCGCGACCGGCGCGGCTCCGGGCACGTACGAGGCCGGCATCGAGGACTACAAGGTCCTCAAGAACTCCTGCCCGGTCACCGGCACCGTCGCCGGCACCGCGTACGCCTACTGCGGCAGCAACTGGTGGTCGTACGACACCCCGTCGACGATCGCCGGGAAGATGACCTGGGCCAAGAACCAGGGCCTGGGCGGCGCGTTCTTCTGGGAGTTCAGCGGCGACACCGGCAACGGTGAGCTGGTGACGGCCATCGACAACGGGCTCAAGTAGGAGAAGTACTAAGCAACATTGACGCGCTGTCCGGGCGGGGCTGCCTCCAGCCACGCGAGGAAACCGGTCAGCGCGTCCTCACTCATCGCGAGTTCGAGACGCGAGCCCCGGTGCAGACAGGCCAGGATCACATGGTCGGAGAGGAGCGCCAGCTCCTCCTCGCCGGCCGGGACCCGGCGGCCGGCCACCTCGATCGCGGAACGCTCCAGGATGCGCCGCGGGCGGGGCGAGTACGAGAAGACACGGAACCACTCGACCCGGTCACCGTTGTACCGGGCCACCCCGTACGCCCAGCCCTTGCCGTTGGTGTCGCCCTTCTCCGGGGCGTCCCAGCGCAGGCTGGCGTCGAAGGTGCCGCCCGAACGCTGGATGAGCCTGCGGCGCAGACCGAAGACGAAGAGGCCCACCACCACGAGGGCCACGAAGATTCCGCACACAGTCAGAGCGAGGACCATCGGCACCGACCTCCTCGTCTCCTAGGTAACGGAACGTAAAAAACACCCACATCCACCTCAGCCGCGGCTGGGTCCGGATCACTCCGGTACCCAGCCGCGGCTGAGTGACGTCATCACACGACGGGCGGGGTCAGCGCGCCGCCGTGGCCGCCCGCAGACGGACGTCCGCGCGGCGCTCGGCCTCCGCGTCGTCCTCCGCCTTCGCACGCTCCAGCTCCCGCTCCGCGCGCTGGACATCGATCTCGTCCGACAGCTCGGCCACTTCGGCGAGCAGCGAGAGCTTGTCGTCCGCGAACGAGATGAATCCGCCGTGGACCGCGGCGACGACCGTCCCGCCATCGCTCGTACGGATGGTCACCGGGCCCGACTCCAGCACACCGAGCAGCGGCTGGTGACCGGGCATGACGCCGATGTCGCCGGACGTGGTGCGCGCGACGACCAGGGTGGCCTGGCCGGACCAGACCTCACGGTCGGCCGCGACCAGCGCGACGTGCAGCTCAGCAGCCAAGGGTGGCTCCTCGGGTCACCACCCGGCGGGAGTGCCGGGTGTTGGTTACAAGTCTAGTAGGCGTGACGGAGGGGGCGGGACGAGCCCCGCCCCCTCCGACGAGCGCGGGGCTCAGGAGACGCCCAGCTCCTTGGCGTTGTTCTTCAGGTCCTCAAGACCACCGCACATGAAGAACGCCTGCTCCGGGAAGTGGTCGTACTCGCCGTCGCAGATCGCGTTGAACGCGGCGATCGACTCGTCCAGCGGCACGTCCGAACCGTCCACACCGGTGAACTGCTTGGCGGCGTGGGTGTTCTGGGACAGGAAGCGCTCCACGCGACGGGCACGGTGGACGACGAGCTTGTCCTCCTCGCCGAGCTCGTCGATACCGAGGATCGCGATGATGTCCTGCAGGTCCTTGTACTTCTGCAGGATGTTCTTCACGCGCATCGCGGCGTTGTAGTGCTCCGCCGAGATGTACCGCGGGTCGAGGATGCGGGACGTCGAGTCCAGCGGGTCCACGGCCGGGTAGATGCCCTTCTCGGAGATCGGACGGGAGAGAACCGTCGTCGCGTCGAGGTGGGCGAAGGTGGTGGCCGGGGCCGGGTCGGTCAGGTCGTCCGCGGGGACATAGATCGCCTGCATCGAGGTGATCGAGTGACCACGGGTCGAGGTGATGCGCTCCTGGAGGGTGCCCATCTCGTCGGCCAGGTTCGGCTGGTAGCCCACCGCGGAGGGCATACGGCCGAGCAGGGTCGACACCTCGGAACCGGCCTGGGTGAAGCGGAAGATGTTGTCGATGAAGAACAGCACGTCCTGCTTCTGGACGTCACGGAAGTACTCCGCCATCGTCAGGCCGGCCAGGGCCACGCGCAGACGGGTGCCCGGGGGCTCGTCCATCTGGCCGAAGACCAGGGCGGTCTTGTCCAGAACGCCGGACTCTTCCATCTCCGCGATGAGGTCGTTGCCCTCACGGGTGCGCTCACCGACGCCCGCGAAGACGGAGACGCCCTCGTGGAGGTTGGCGACACGCATGATCATTTCCTGGATCAGCACGGTCTTGCCGACACCGGCACCGCCGAACAGACCGATCTTGCCGCCCTTGACGTACGGGGTGAGGAGGTCGACGACCTTCAGGCCCGTCTCGAACATCTCGGTCTTCGACTCGAGCTGGTCGAACGCGGGGGCCTTGCGGTGGATGGACCAGCGCTCGCCCTCGTGGGTCTCGTCGCTGTTCAGCACCTCACCGAGGGTGTTGAACACCTTGCCCTTGGTGAAGTCGCCGACCGGGACGGTGATGCCCGCGCCGCTGTCGGTCACCGGGGCCTGGCGGACCAGGCCGTCGGTGGGCTGCATGGAGATGGCGCGGACCAGGCCGTCACCCAGGTGCTGGGCGACCTCCAGGGTCAGCGTCTTCTTCTCGCCCGCCAGCGCCGGGTCGGCGACCTCGACGTGAAGGGCGTTGTAGATCTCCGGCATCGCGTCGACGGGGAACTCCACGTCGACGACCGGGCCGATGACCCGCGCGACGCGGCCCGTCGCCGTGGCCGTCTCAACAGTGGTGGTCATTTATCGGTCACTCCCCGCGGTCGCGTCGGCCAGGGCACTGGCACCACCGACGATCTCGCTGATTTCCTGGGTGATTTCGGCCTGGCGGGCCTGGTTGGCAAGCCGGGTGAGCGTCTCGATGAGCTCACCGGCGTTGTCGGTGGCCGACTTCATCGCGCGCCGCGTGGCGGCGTGCTTGGAGGCGGCCGACTGGAGCAGCGCGTTGTAGATCCGGCTCTCCACGTAACGCGGCAGCAGGGCGTCCAGGACGTCCTCCGCCGAGGGCTCGAAGTCGAACAGCGGAAGGATCTCGCCCTTGGGCGCGGCCTCCGCGGCCACCTCGTCGAGGCTGAGCGGCAGCAGCCGGGCCCCGATCGCCGTCTGCGTCATCATCGACACGAACTCGGTGTAGACGATGTGGAGCTCGTCCACGCCGCCCTCGGCCGTCTCCGTCTCGATGGCCTCGATCAGCGGAGCCGCGACCTTCTTGGCGTCCGCGTACGACGGGTCGTCGGTGAAGCCCGTGAACGACTCCGCGATCTTGCGCTCGCGGAAGTTGTAGTGGGCCACACCGCGGCGGCCGACGATGTAGTTGACGACCTCCTTGCCCTCGGCCTCAAGCTCCGCCGTGAGCTTCTCGGCGGCCTTGATGGCGTTGGAGTTGAAGGCGCCGGCCAGACCGCGGTCGCTCGTGAGGAGCAGGACCGCGGCACGGGTCGGGTTCTCGGCCTCCGTCGTCAGCGGGTGCTTGGTGTTGGATCCGGTGGCGACCGCCGTGACCGCGCGGGTGAGCTCGTTCGCGTACGGGGTGGAGGCCGCCACCTTGCGCTGCGCCTTGACGACGCGCGAGGCGGCGATCATCTCCATCGCCTTGGTGATCTTCTTGGTCGCGGAGACGGATCGGATGCGACGCTTGTAGACCCGGAGCTGGGCTCCCATGAGTCAGGTCCCTTCCGTCGTCACTTGCCGGCAGCCGGGGCGTCCTCGCCGAGCAGCTTGCCGTCGGAGGTCTCGAACTGCTTCTTGAACTCCGCGATGGCCTCGGCGACGGCCTGAAGGGTGTCGTCGGACATCTTGCCGCCCTCGCGGATGGAGGTCATCAGGCCCTGCTCCTTACGGTGCAGGTACTCCAGCAGCTCCTTCTCGAAGCGGCGGATGTCGGCGACGGGGACGTCGTCCATCTTGCCGGTGGTGCCGGCCCAGACGGAGACGACCTGGTCCTCGGTGGCCATGGGCTGGTACTGCGACTGCTTCAGCAGCTCGACCATGCGCTGACCGCGCTCCAGCTGCGCCTTGGACGCGGCGTCCAGGTCCGAACCGAAGGCGGCGAACGCCTCCAGCTCACGGAACTGGGCGAGGTCCACGCGAAGACGGCCGGAGACCTGCTTCATCGCCTTGTGCTGGGCGGAACCACCGACTCGGGAGACGGAGATACCGACGTTCAGCGCGGGGCGCTGACCGGCGTTGAACAGGTCCGACTCCAGGAAGCACTGGCCGTCGGTGATGGAGATGACGTTGGTCGGGATGAACGCCGAGACGTCGTTGGCCTTGGTCTCGACGATCGGCAGACCGGTCATCGAGCCGGCACCCATCTCGTCGGAGAGCTTGGCGCAGCGCTCCAGCAGACGGGAGTGCAGGTAGAAGACGTCACCCGGGTAGGCCTCACGGCCCGGCGGGCGGCGCAGCAGCAGCGACACGGCACGGTAGGCGTCGGCCTGCTTCGACAGGTCGTCGAAGATGATCAGGACGTGCTTGCCCTCGTACATCCACTGCTGACCGATGGCCGAACCGGTGTACGGCGCGAGGTACTTGAAGCCGGCCGGGTCGGACGCCGGGGCGGCGACGATGGTCGTGTACTCCAGCGCGCCGGCCTCCTCCAGAGCGCCGCGCACACCGGCGATCGTGGAGCCCTTCTGGCCGATGGCGACGTAGATGCAGCGGACCTGCTTGTTCGGGTCGCCCGAACGCCAGTTGTCGCGCTGGTTGATGATCGTGTCGACGGCCAGGGCGGTCTTGCCGGTCTGGCGGTCACCGATGATCAGCTGACGCTGGCCACGGCCGACGGGGGTCATCGCGTCGACGGCCTTGTAGCCCGTCTCCATCGGCTCGTGCACCGACTTGCGCTGCATGACCGTGGGGGCCTGCAGTTCGAGGGCGCGGCGGCCCTCGGACTCGATCTCGCCGAGGCCGTCGATCGGGTTGCCGAGGGGGTCGACCACGCGGCCGAGGTAGCCCTCGCCGACCGCGACGGAGAGAACCTCACCGGTACGCGAGACCGGCTGACCCTCCTCGATGCCGCTGAACTCACCGAGGACGATGGCACCGATCTCGCGCTCCTCGAGGTTGAGGGCGAGGCCGAGGGTGCCGTCCTCGAACTTCAGCAGCTCGTTGGCCATGGCCGAGGGAAGACCCTCGACCTTCGCGATGCCGTCGCCGGCAAAGGTGACCGTACCGACCTCCTCGCGCGAGGCCGCGTCCGGCTTGTACGCCTGGACGAAGTTCTCCAGCGCGTCCCGGATCTCCTCCGGCCGGATCGTGAGCTCCGCCATCTGGGTTCCCTGCTCTCCTTGTTGGGCCCGAAGTTTCTTAGGGGGTCTGGGGGCGACCCCCAGGATTCTTCTGCACGGCCCAACCAGGGCCGTCGTAAGTACGTGTTGCCTATTGAGTTGCTGCTCAGCTCGCCAGGCGGCGGCTCGCGTCGTCCAGCCGGTCCGCGAGGGAGCCGTTGATGACCTCGTCGCCGACCTGCACCCGGATTCCGCCGAGGACCTCGGGGTCCACGTCCAGGTTGAGGTGCATCTGGCGGCCGTAGAGCTTGGCGAGGGCGGCGCCCAGGCGCTGCTTCTGCGGGTCGCTCAGCGGAACCGCCGAGGTGACGATGGCCACCATGCGGTCCCGGCGCTCGGCGGCGAGCTTGGACAGGGACTCCAGTCCCGCCTCCAGGCTACGTCCCCGCGGCGCGGTCACAAGGCGCGTCACCAGACGTTCGGTGGCCGACTGCGCCCGGCCGCCGAGCAGGCTGCGCAGCAGCTCGCCCTTGGCCGTGGTGGTGGCCTTGCGGTCGGTCAGCGCGGCGCGCAGCTCGGTGCTGCCGGAGACGATCCGGCCGAACCGGAACAGCTCGTCCTCGACGTCGTCGAGCTTGCCCCGCTGCTGGGCGGCGGTGAGGTCGGCGGTGCCCGCCAGCTCCTCCAGCGCGTCGACCAGGTCGCGCGACTGCGACCAGCGGGAGCGCACCATGCCGGCCACCAGGTCGGCGGCCGGGCCGCTGACCTGGGTGCCGAGCAGGCGCTGGGCCAGTTCGGCCTTGGCCTCGCCGGCCTGCGCCGGGTCGGTCAGGACCCGACGCAGCGACACCTCGCGGTCGAGCAGCGCGGTGACGGCGGCCAGCTCGTCGGCGAGCGAGCCCGCGTTCACGGACGTGGAGTCCGTCAGCGCGTCGAGACGCTCTCGTGCGGCTGCCAGGGCCTCGCGGCTCGCTCCGTTCATCGTCCGGCCTCGGCCTTCTCCTCGAGCTCGTCGAGGAACCGGTCGATCACGCGGCTCTGGCGGGCGTGGTCCTCGAGGGACTCGCCGACGAGCTTGCCGGCCAGGTCGGTGGCGAGCTTGCCGACGTCCTGGCGAAGCGCGGACGCGGCGGCCTTGCGGTCGGCCTCGATCTGGGCGTGACCTGCGGTGACGATTTCCTCGCGCTGCCGCTGGCCCTCGGCCCGCATCTCGGCGATGAGGGCGGCACCCTGCTCCTGCGCCTCCTGGCGCAGACGCGCGGCCTCGTGCCGGGCCTCGGCGAGCTGTGCCTTGTACTGCTCAAGGACGCTCTGGGCCTCGACCTTCATGGTCTCGGCCTCTTCGATACCGCCTTCGATCGCCGTGCGGCGCTCCTCCAGAACCTTGTTGATGTTCGGAAGCAGCTTCTTCCAGAAGAAGAAGAACACGATGGCGAAGGCGATGGTGCCGACGAGCAGCTCGGGGCCCGGAGGAACGAGCGGGTTCTGCTCCTCCTCGGCCGCCAGCTGTACCAGGTTGGCGATCACATCAGTGCCTTTCGTCGAAACGTGTCGGTTGAGAAGTCTTACTTCACACCGAACACGAACGGCATGACGATGCCGATGAGGGCGAGCGCCTCACAGAAGGCGAAGCCCAGGATCTGGTTGGCGCGGATCAGGCCGGCGGCCTCGGGCTGACGAGCGAGGGCCTGGGTGCCGTTACCGAAGATGATGCCGACGCCGATGCCGGGGCCGATAGCCGAGAGGCCGTAACCGACGGAACCGATGGAACCGGAGACAGCGGCGAGGGTCTCAGTGGCAGCCATGCTGAATCTTCCTTCTCTTAACGGACCGGTGGGGGTTGGCCACCGGACGACATGGGGGTGGGGTGGGGCTCAGTGGTGCTCAGCCAGAGCGCCCTGGATGTACGTGCTGGCGAGGAGTACGAAGACGTACGCCTGGACGGCCTGCACGAAAAGCTCGAAGCCGATCATGGCGATGGTCATCACGAAGGAGACGCCCGCCGCCGGGATCATCCAGCTGTTCAGCAGGTACCAGGAGGCGACGGTGAACATCACCAGCATCAGGTGCCCGGCGAACATGTTGGCGAAGAGTCGCACCGCGTGCGTGAACGGACGGACGAGCAGGTTCGAGAAGAACTCGATGACCATGACGAGCGGCAGCACCGGGCCGAGCGACTTGTCGTAGCCGGTGACGTTCTTGAAGAACCCGACGAAGCCGTGCCGCTTGAAGGTCAGCGAGACCCACGTCACGTAGACGATCGCGGCCAGGACCGCCGGGAACGCGATGATCGACGAGACCGGGAACTGCGCGAGCGGGATCACGGACCAGATGTTCATGATCCAGATAAAGAAGAACAGCGAGACCATCAGGGGGACGTACTTCTCGCCCTCCTTCTTTCCGAGGGTCTCGTAGACGATGCCGCGGCGGACGAAGTCGTAGCCCGCCTCACCGACCATCTGCAGCTTGCCCGGCACCACCTTGGCTTTGCCGAAGGCGGCGTAGAAGAAGCCGATGACGAGGATGGTGGTGATGATGGCGAGCAGCATCACCTTGTTGAACTCGAACCCTCCAACCGTGGCGATCGGCTTGAAGAGGAACGAGTGCAGGCCCGGTGCCGGAAAACCACACCCGTCGGACATGATCCGACAGCTCCAGTCAAAGGCGAGCTGGGTCTGGTCAGCACTCACCGCGGGCTCCTTCGGTGTGACGCATGGGTACGGCAACCTCGTTGTGTCGGCGCGGCGCGCAGCCGCGGATCGGCACCGGACTGGTGTTACGGATGTGAGGGCGGCTGGGGGGCATCGAGCCTCGCGTTCGAGCAGGCGTCAGCTCAGATGCCCGCGCCCGCGATGCCGCAGTTGGCACCGGACGATAGCAGGAGTTCCCCGTGCTCTTTATCGCGCCCCTACTCGTCACGACGACGGCCCGGTCTTCTCCGGCTTCTCACTCTTCGCGGAGTCCGGGTCGATGTAGAAGAGCTTGGCCTTCATGTGCGCACGAGCCTGCGCAGCCATCCACACGACGGTCGCGACGACGATCCCGGCGGCGAACGCCTTCGGGTTGAAGAGAGAGGTGCCCTTGAAGAGGGCGACGAAGAGAAGGAGCAGCAGGAGCTGCGCCATGTAGAGCATCAGGCCCATGGCCTGGAACAACTGCGGGAGCGTTTTTGCCGTCCACTGGAGGACGAAAAGACCGACCCCCATGAAAAGGATGGCGAGCGCCGCACCGACAGCGGCTCCGATTGCTCCCTTGCCTCCGGCCACCACGCCACTGACGGCGACCACGACCACACCGGCAGCGGCTGTGGGCACAGCGCACTGCAGGAGATTCCGGGCGTCATTGGACGGCATGGCGGCAACTCCGCTTTCGCAGGGGGCAGGGGTGTCGTCATGGACGAGCGTAGTCCCGGGCTGAGTGGAGACCTCACACCAATGGACCGTCGCACTGCGGTCCTTCGGCTCTATCCGGGGGTTCTCGTGAACCGTATCACAAACTATTTGATGCAGTCTTTACCTGGGGGTGTGCGGGCTGTCACACATGAGAGTGAAGCTGCACGTCTGCGCGTGAACGGCGCCGACTTGTCTGGTATTGGGGTGCTTCATTCCCCCATCACAACCCCACGACTTGGCAATGCTCTAGTCAGATTCTTACCTTGTGCCTGCCCGGCCCCGTTCCGCAAGACGCGAACGGGGGCCGATGGCGGTCGCGCCGTTGACGCCCGCGACTCCGGACACGACCGGCGTGCGGTTCTCGTGCGCGACGGACGCCGGCTGTTCGGCGGCGGACGCGGGCGTCGAGGCGTCGGGGGACAGCGCCACGACCCCGCCACGACGCCGGTAGCGCGGCGGCACGAAGCGCTCCATCCAGCGCGGGGCACGCGGCGTGAAGCGCGGCAGCAGGAGCAGGGCCAGGCCGATCGCGCTGAGGAACACCACACCGAGGACGATCCACATGGACGCGGAGTTGACCGAGTAGGCGAGCGCCCCGAAGGCGATCAGCGCCGACCAGAAGTACATGATCAGCACCGCGCGGCTGTGCGAGTGGCCGATCTCCAGCAGCCGGTGGTGCAGGTGGCCGCGGTCGGCGGCGAACGGTGACTGGCCGCGCCAGGTACGGCGCACGATCGCCAGGATCAGGTCGGCGGCCGGCACCGCGATGATCGTCAGCGGCAGCAGCAGCGGGATGTAGACCGGGACCGTCTGGTGCACGGCCTCCTTCTCGGAGCCCACGTACAGGTTGAGCGCGTCCGGGTCGACCTGGCCCGTGATGGAGATCGCACCGGCGGCCAGCACCAGCCCGATCAGCATCGAGCCCGAGTCGCCCATGAAGATCCGCGCCGGGTGCATGTTGTGCGGCAGGAAGCCCAGGCACATGCCCATCAGGATCGCCGAGAAGAGGGTGGCGGGGGCGGCGGCCTCGACGCCGTACGAGTACCAGATGCGGTACGCGTACAGGAAGAACGCGGTGGCCGCGATACAGACCATGCCGGCCGCGAGGCCGTCCAGACCGTCGACGAAGTTGACCGCGTTGATGGTGATGACGACCAGCGCGACCGTCAGCAGGGTGCCCTGCCACTGGGTGAGGGCGACCGAGCCGACGCCCGGCACGGGCAGCCACAGGATCGTCAGACCCTGCACGACCATCACACCGGCGGCGATCATCTGCCCGCCCAGCTTGATCAGGGCGTCGATCTCGAACTTGTCGTCCAGCACACCGATCAGCCAGATCAGCGCCGCCCCGGACAGCAGGGCCCGGGGTTCGTTCGACGTCTCGAAGACCTGGTTGAGGTTGGTCAGGTGGTCCGCGACCAGCAGACCCGCGCACAGCCCGAAGAACATCGCGATACCGCCGAGCCGCGGAGTGGGTTCCCGGTGCACGTCACGTGCCCGGATCTCCGGCATCGCTCCTGCCACGATCGCGAACTTCCGTACCGGCCCTGTCAGCAGATACGTCACCGCGGCCGTGATGCAGAGCGTCAGCAGGTATTCACGCACAGGCTTCCCCACAGGTCTCGCTGGCCATCTCAGCCCCACACACTAGCGATGCGCGCATATGTGTGGGGACTTCCGGGTAGCGACGATGGTTGCACGAGTAGGTGTGCACCCTGGTGCGCTTACCCCGACTCACGCCCGATACGGCGGAAATCCACCGGCCAGCTCCCGCACTTCTTCACGGGCCCTTGAGGTCTCCGTCACGCCTCTGAGCACCCCGGTGAGCAGCTTGGCGATCCGCGCCATCTCCGCCTCACCCATGCCCTGCGTGGTGACCGCGGCCGTGCCCAGCCTGAGCCCCCGGCCGTCACCGTGCGGCAGCGCGCAGCAGTCCAGGACCAGGCCGGCGGCTGCGAGCCGGCCCCGGGCGGTGCGTCCGTCGACGCCGAGCGGTGCCGGGTCGGCGGTGATGAGGTGGGTGTCCGTGCCGCCGGTGGTGACGATCAGGCCCTCGGCGGCCAGCCGGGCCGCGAGAACCCTCGCATTGGCGACCACCTGATGGGCGTACGCGGCGAACGCCGGTGTTGCCGCCTCCCCGAACGCCACCGCCTTGGCGGCGATGGTGTGCATCTGCGCACCGCCCTGTGTGAAAGGAAACACGGCCCGGTCGACCCGCTCGGCCAGCTCCGCGCGGCACAGGATCATGCCGCCGCGCGGCCCCCGCAGCACCTTGTGAGTCGTCGCACAGACGATGTCCGCGTACGGCACCGGGTTCGGCGCCGCTCCCCCGGCGACCAGCCCGATGGGGTGCGCGGCGTCCGCGATGAGATACGCGCCCACCTCGTCGGCGACCTCGCGGAAGAACGCGTGGTCGATGTGGCGGGGGTAGGCGATCGAGCCGCACACGATCGCCTTGGGCCGGCGCGTACGGGCGAGGGTCCGCACCTGCTCGTGGTCGATGAACCCGGACTCGGCCTCCACGCCGTACCCGACGAAGTCGAACCAGCGGCCGGAGAAGTTGGCGGGCGAGCCGTGCGTGAGGTGGCCGCCGTGGGGCAGGCCGAGGGCGAGGACCGTGTCACCGGGGCGGAGCAGCGCGGCGTAGGCGGCCAGCACCGCCGAAGAGCCCGAGTGCGCCTGGACGTTGGCGTGGTCGGCGCCGAACAGCGCCCTGGCCCGGTCCACCGCGAGGCGTTCGGCGACGTCGGCCATCTCACAGCCGCCGTGGTGCCGCGCTCCCGGGTAGCCCTCGGCGTACTTGTTGGCGAGCGCCGAGCCGAGGGCCGCCAGTACGGCCGGTGAGGTGAAGTTCTCCGCGGCGATCAGCTGGAGCGTCGTCGACTGCCGCTCCAGCTCCCCGAGCAGGATGTCGGCGAGCTCCGGGTCCTGGTGGCGCAGGAGGCCGGCCTCGATGGCAGGGGTGACCGTCATGGTGGGCTCCGGGCGGCGGCGCATTTCTGGGCGGTTCGCCTCCGGGGCGCCTGAGTCGGTCCTTCGGCTCACGCGCCGGGGTGACGTACGTCCAATGTAGGCCCGGGGCTCCTGGGGCGCTCGGCTGTTACGTCCGTGCGGGGACACCCGTGAGGGCCGTGACGACCGGGTCGAGGGCCAGGTGTATCTCGTCCCCGATGGAACGGAAGAATGTCAGGGGCGCCCCGTACGGGTCGTACACCTCGTCCGCCTCGGCGTTCGGCGCCAGCAGCCACCCGCGTAGAGCCGCCGCGGCGCGCACCAGCGCCCGGGCACGGATGACCACGCCCTCCTCCAGGGGCGGCAGGGTCGCCGGGTCGATGGCCTTCACCAGGCGGGTGAACTCCTTCAGCGTGAAGGTCCGCAGGCCCGCCGAGTGGCCCATCGAGATGACCTGCGCCCGGTGGTCCCGGGTGGCGGTCAGCACCAGGTCGGCGCGGATCACGTGCTCGTCGAGGAGCTCGCGTCCGGTGAAGCCGGAGGCGTCCGCGCCGAAGTCGGCCAGGACCGTCTCCGCGTGGGACTCCATGGGCGCGCCCTCGTGGCCCCAGGTGCCGGCGCTCTCCACGATCAGCCCGCCGCCCAGGATGCCGAGCCGCTCCCGCACGAAATGGCGGGTCAGCCGCTCGGTGATGGGCGAGCGGCACACGTTGCCGGTGCTGACGTGGAGGATGCGGAAGCTGTCACGCGGAAGCCCCACGAACGTCGTCGTGATCTCCGCCGCGCTTTCCCCGTTGCCTATGCCACGCCCCGCTCCAGGGGCCGTCAATTCGCCACCTCGAGGTCGGGTACGACCTTTCGCAGCTCGTCCGCCGAGATCGCGCCCGCCCGCAGCAGCCGCGGCACCTCCTGGGTCACGTCGACGATCGACGACGGGACGTTGCCGGGAGTCGGGCCGCCGTCCAGGTAGACGGAGACCGAGTCGCCGAGCATCTCCTGCGCGGCGTCGCAGTCCTCCGGAGCCGGGTGGCCGGTGAGGTTGGCGGACGACACGGCCATCGGGCCCACCTCGGTGAGCAGCTCGATGGCGACCGGGTGCAGCGGCATGCGCACGGCGACCGTGCCACGGGTGTCCCCGAGGTCCCACTGGAGGGACGGCTGGTGCTTGGCGACCAGCGTCAGCGCGCCCGGCCAGAAGGCGTCCACCAGCTCCCAGGCCAGCTCGGAGAAGTCCGTCACCAGGCCGTGCAGGGTGTTCGGGGAGCCGATGAGGACGGGCGAGGGCATGGTGCGGCCCCGGCCCTTGGCCTCCAGCAGGTCACCGACGGCCTCCGAGGAGAACGCGTCCGCGCCGATGCCGTACACCGTGTCCGTCGGCAGCACCACGAGCTCGCCACGGCGGACGGCGGACGCTGCCTCGCGCAGACCGGTCACACGGTCGGTCGCGTCATTGGTGTCGTATCGCCGTGCCATCTTTAGCTGGCCTCCTCGTACACGTGCTGCTGGGATGAAGTCCGCGAAGACCGCGGTGCGCTCGGTGTGCTCACGGCAGCGCCTTGCGGGCCGTGGCGAAACGCGGGCGGTTGTTGAGGTCCGGGTGGTCGGCCGCGTCGGCCCAGCCCCGCTCCTCGGTGAAGATCCACGGCACCTGGCCGCCCTGGGTGTCGGCGTGCTCCACGACCACGACGCCACCGGGGCGCAGCAGCCGGTGCGCGGTGCGCTCCAGACCCCGGATGAGGTCGAGGCCGTCCTCGCCGGAGAACAGGGCCATGTCCGGGTCGTAGTCCCGCGCCTCGGGAGCGACGTACTCCCACTCGGTGAGCGGGATGTACGGCGGGTTGGAGATGACCAGGTCGACCTGGCCGTCCAGGTCCGGGAACGCCGTCAGGGCGTTCCCTTGCCGCAGCTCGACCCTGGACCCCTCGACGTTCTTGCGGGTCCACTGAAGGGCGTCCTCGGACAGCTCCACCGCGTGCACGCGCGAGCGCGGCACCTCCTGGGCGAGGGCGAGCGCGATGGCGCCGGAGCCGGTGCACAGATCGACGATGCACGGCTCGACGACGTCCATGGCCCGTACCGCGTCTATGGCCCAGCCGACCACGGACTCGGTCTCCGGCCGCGGCACGAACACCCCGGGGCCGACCTGGAGTTCCAGGTACCGGAAGTAGGCCCGCCCGGTGATGTGCTGGAGCGGTTCGCGGGCCTCGCGACGGGCGATGACCTCCCAGTAGCGGGCGTCGAAGTCGGAGTCCCGGACGGAGTGCAGCTCGCCGCGCTTGACGCCGTGCACGAACGCGGCGAGTTCCTCCGCGTCGGTGCGCGGCGAGGGCACGCCGGCGTCGGCGAGCCGCTGGGTGGCCTGGGCCACCTCCGCGAGCAGCAGATTCACGTAAGTCCTCCGGTACTCAGTACTCCTGCGTCTCCTACGCGTCCTACGCGGCTGCCAGCTTCGCCGCCGAGTCGGCGTCGACACAGGCCTGGATCACCGCGCCCAGGTCGCCGTCCAGGACCTGGTCCAGGTTGTACGCCTTGAAGCCGACGCGGTGGTCCGAGATGCGGTTCTCCGGGAAGTTGTAGGTGCGGATCTTCTCGGAGCGGTCGACGGTGCGGACCTGGCTGCGGCGGGCGTCGGCGGCCTCCCGCTCCGCCTCCTCCTGCGCCGCCGCGAGCAGCCTGGAGCGCAGGATACGCAGTGCCTGCTCCTTGTTCTGCAGCTGGCTCTTCTCGTTCTGGCAGGAGGCGACGACTCCGGTCGGGATGTGCGTGATGCGCACGGCGGAGTCGGTGGTGTTGACGGACTGTCCGCCGGGTCCGGAGGACCGGTAGACGTCGATGCGGAGGTCGTTGGGGTTGATCTCGACGTCGACCTCCTCGGCCTCGGGCGTCACGAGGACACCGGCCGCCGAGGTGTGGATACGGCCCTGGGACTCCGTCGCCGGGACGCGCTGCACGCGGTGCACGCCGCCCTCGTACTTCAGTCGCGCCCACACGCCCTGCCCGGGCTCGGTGGCACCCTGGCCGCCCTTGGTCTTCACCGCGACCTGGACGTCCTTGTAGCCGCCGAGCTCGGACTCGGTGGCGTCGATGATCTCGGTCTTCCAGCCGACGCGCTCGGCGTACCGCAGGTACATGCGCAGCAGGTCGCCGGCGAACAGGGCCGACTCGTCGCCGCCCGCGCCCGCCTTGATCTCGAGGATGACGTCCTTGTCGTCGCTCGGGTCGCGCGGGACGAGCAGCAGGCGCAGCTTCTCCGTGAGCTCCTCGCGCTGCCGCTCCAGGTCCTTGACCTCGGCCGCGAAGTCGGGGTCGTCGGCCGCCAGTTCGCGCGCGGTCTCGATGTCGTCGCCCGTCTGCGTCCAGGAGCGGTACGTGGCGACGATCGGGGTGAGCTCGGCGTAACGCTTGTTCAGCTTGCGCGCGTTGGCCTGGTCGGCGTGGACCGACGGGTCGGCGAGCTTCTTCTCCAGGTCGGCGTGCTCGGCGACGAGTTCCTCGACGGCCTCGAACATCTTGGGCTCCTGTGTACGGACGGGGGTGAAGGGCGGGCGACCAAAAACGCCGGTCCCGGCGCGCCCGGTGAAGGGGGCGCGGCCGTGGACCGGCGAATTGAGGCTCGCTACTTCTTGGAGCCGGCGGCCTTGCCGAAGCGGGCCTCGAAGCGGGCCACACGGCCACCGGTGTCGAGGATCTTCTGCTTGCCCGTGTAGAACGGGTGGCACTCGGAGCAGACATCGGCGCGGATGGTGCCGGACTCGATGGTGCTGCGGGTGGTGAACGACGCGCCGCAGGTGCAGCTGACCTGCGTCTCGACGTACTCGGGGTGGATGTCGCGCTTCAAGGTGTCTCCTAGTTTCGGGAGGGCGCCGGGTCGCCGCCGCGGGATGCGGGAGCGTGAACCGGAGCCGACGTACCAGTCTGCCAGGACTGGGGCCTACTCCCAAAACCGGGGGCTGCCGTTGTTTGTTCCCTGCGGCCGGTGGTGGATTGCTCGCGCAGTTCCCCGCGCCCCTACGGGGCGCTCACGACACCCTTGGCCTCGCCCGAGGCCGAGCCGGACGTCGCCGACTTCGGGATGGGCTTGTCCTGCTCCAGGGCGGTCCAGATCTCCTGTGCCTTCTTCTTCTGGAGGAGGACGCGGTTGGGGTCGGCCGGGTCGTAGGCCACCGGCATCGTGACCATGTGCATGTGGGACGGGCTGATGCCCTTGAGTCCGTCCGCGAAGGACGCGAGCTTGTTGACCGAGCCGAGGTCGGAGTCGGCCGTCACCGTCTTGGTCGCGGTCTCCGCGAGGTCGAGCAGCTTCTTCGGGTTGCTGAAGACGCCGACGTCCTTGACCTGGTTCAGCAGGGCCTTGATGAAGGCCTGCTGGAGCTGGATGCGGCCGAGGTCGGAGCCGTCGCCGACGCCGTGGCGGGTGCGGACCAGGCCGAGGGCCTGCTCACCGTCGAGTCTGTGGGTGCCGGCCGGCAGCTTCAGGTGGCTGTCGGGGTCGTCGATTCTCTTGGTGGTGGTGACCTCGACGCCGCCGAGGTCGTCGATGAGCTTCTGGAAGCCGGCGAAGTCGACCTCCAGGTAGTGGTCCATCCGCAGGTCGGTGATCGACTCGACGGTCTTCACGGCGCAGGCGGCACCGCCCGTGGAGTACGCGGAGTTGAACATCACGCCGTTCGCGGCGGGGTGCTGCTCGCCCTTGGTGTCGGTGCAGGAGGGCCGGTCGATGAGGGTGTCGCGCGGGATGGAGACCACGCTGGCCTTCTTGTGGCCCTTGTAGATGTGCACGATCATCGCCGTGTCGGAGCGGGCGCTGCCGTCGTCGGTGCCGCCGCCGATCTTCTTGTTGCCGCCGGCGCGGGTGTCGGAGCCGAGGACGAGGATGTTCTCGGAGCCGTTGTCGGCCTTCTTCGGCCGGTCGGTGCCGAGTGCCTGGTCGATGTCGACGCTCTTGAGGTTGCCGTTGAGCTTGAAGTACACGTACCCCGCCCCGGTGCCGCCGAGGACGACGATGCCCGCGGCGGTCCAGGCCATGACCATCATGCCCTTGTGACGCTTGCGCGGCTTGCGACGTCGGCCCTTGGCGCGGTGGCGCGATCCGTTGGTGCCGGTCCCGTCCGGTATGCCCGGACCCGGCGTGCTCTCGGCAGACATGTGCTCCTCAGCTCGTCTACGGTCGGTTACCCCCTGCTGTCAGCGCCAGGCGTGCTCGGTCGGGGACTTCCCCTGGCACCATCGTCGCTCCACCTGGTCAGACGGAGAAACTCGGGAAAGGGTTGCACAACGGACTGTGCCCACCGCGTGCGGCGGTGGGCACAGTGCGTGTTCGGACGTAGCGGGGCGTACCCCGCTCACCTGCAATTTCAGCCGAAGATGTCGTACTGCTTGAAATCGGTACCGACTGACTTCCTTGTGGCGAAAATCTCGCTGGTCGCCTTCCCGGTGCCCGCGTACAGGTAGAGCGTGCCTCCCGGGGTGCGGGCAAGGAAGTCGGCCTTGCCGTCGCCGGTGACGTCGCCGGGCGCGTCGAAGGCGTTGTAGTCGGCCCAGGTGCGGACCTTGACCCGGGCCGAGAAGGCGCCCGAGCCGGCCTTGCCGGTGCCCTTGTAGAGGTAGAGGGCGCTGCCCGACTTGCTGCGGGCGATCAGGTCGGTCTTGCCGTCGCCGTTGAAGTCGCCCTTGCCGCGCACGGAGTTGTACTGGTTCCAGCCGGAGCCGACCTTCACCCGGGCGGCGAACGTGCCGTTGCCCTTGCCCGGGTAGATCCACATCACGCCGGCGGAGTCGACCGAGAGCAGGTCGGGCAGGTAGTCGCCGGTGACGTCACCCGGGGTGATGATGCGGGTGCGGGTCTTCCAGTTGTCGGCGATCTGCTTGGTGGACCAGGTGCCGCTGGAGATCACGTAGTGGGTCCAGAAGACGTCGCCGTCGCTGCTGCGCCGGTAGACCAGGTCCTGGTAGCCGTCGCGGTCGAGGTCGGTCTGGAGGACGACGTTGACGCCGTTCCAGTCGCCCCAGGACTCGCGGGCGGCGAACGACGTGCCCTTGGAGTCCTTGGAGTAGCCCGTCTTCGTCGAGGCGTTGCGCACCCACAGGTCGGCCTTGTGGTCGCCGCTGACGTTGGTGTCGTCGAGGCGCGGGTAGGCGGCGCCGACATACGTGCTGACCTTGCTGAAGACGCCGTAGGCGCCCTTCTCGACGCAGTCCGTCACGCCCCAGGACACGACTCCCACGATCCGGTTGTTCACGACCAGCGGGCCGCCGGAGTCGCCGTTGCAGGCGGTGGTGGTGCCGGTGTCGCTGCCGGTGGCGGGCTTGCCCGCGCAGACCATGTGGCCCTTGACGAAGTCGCTGCCGTAGGCGCCGGCGCAGGTGGTGTCGGACTGGACGGGCAGCGTGGCCGTCTTCAGCGTCTCGGAGATGTCGTCGCTGGTGGAGCTGGTGCGGCCCCAGCCGTAGACCTTGGCGCTGGTGCCGGCCTGGTACGAGGTGGTGTCGCCGGACGTCGTCATGCGGATCGGCGTCGCCTTGACCGGGACGGGCAGGGTGAGCACCGCGATGTCGTTGTCGATGGTCGTCGCGTTGTACGACGTGTGGTTCCACTGCCGCCAGACGCCGGTGACGGTGCCGCCGTGCAGGTCGGTGCCGCCGTCCGAGGGGAGCTGGGAGGTGCCGGTGACGACGGCGCCGTTGGCCTTCCAGTCGTAGCCCTTGACGCAGTGCGCGGCGGTGAGGATCTTCGTCGGCGCGACGACGGCGCCACCGCAGAAGAAGCCGATGTCGTCGCTCTCGGTGGAGGTGCCCCGGTCGTCGTAGTAGTGGAGCTGCGCCATCCACGGGGCCGAGGTGATGGTGGTCTCGTTGCCGCCGATGATCTTCGGGTCGATGCGGCTGGTGCCCGTGCTCGCGCTGAGCGACGCCTTGCTCGTCTTACCGGCGACGTCGTCACCGGCCATGGCCCCGGCGACCCGCTTCTCCAGTTCGGCGAGCGACGGTGAGCTGGTGGCGGGCTTGACCGTCGGCTGCGGCAACGGGGTGGCCGCATCGGCGGACGTCGTCAGCAGCGCGGCGGCCACGGCGGCGGCGGCACCGGCCGCGGCGACGGGCAGCGCGATCCGTATCCGACGTCTGTGGCGCCCGCCCCCAGGCATGGCTGTACCCATGTATGTCCCCCCCTTGGGATCACAAGTTCGAAGAGAGCGTGATCCTAACCCGCCCAACCCTCACAAAGAGCCGCCCCCCGTTCACTTCTGAACGGGGGGCGGCCCTTGCGTCCCTCAGGGGCGCGGGGAGCTGCGCGACCGGCTACGACGAAGCCGCAGTCGGCGGACAGCCGAACCTCGGCGGCGCTCAGTCACCGTTCCCCGGCGTCGGCGTCGTCTTCTGGATCTGCATCAGGAACTCGACGTTCGACTTGGTCTGCTTCATCTTGTCGAGGAGCAGCTCGATCGCCTGCTGCTGGTCCAGGGCGTGCAGGACACGGCGGAGCTTCCAGACGACGGAGAGCTCCTCGTTGCCGAGCAGGATCTCTTCCTTGCGGGTGCCGGACGCGTCGACGTCCACCGCCGGGAAGATGCGCTTGTCGGCGAGCTTCCGGTCGAGCTTGAGCTCCATGTTGCCGGTGCCCTTGAACTCCTCGAAGATCACCTCGTCCATGCGGGACCCGGTGTCCACCAGGGCGGTGGCGAGGATGGTCAGCGAGCCGCCGTCCTCGATGTTCCGCGCGGCACCGAAGAAGCGCTTCGGCGGGTACAGCGCCGTCGAGTCGACACCACCGGACAGGATGCGGCCGGAGGCCGGGGCCGCCAGGTTGTAGGCGCGGCCCAGACGGGTGATCGAGTCGAGCAGCACGACCACGTCGTGGCCCAGCTCGACCAGGCGCTTGGCACGCTCGATGGCGAGCTCGGCGACCGTGGTGTGGTCCTCGGCCGGGCGGTCGAAGGTCGAGGAGATGACCTCGCCCTTGACCGACCGCTGCATGTCGGTGACCTCTTCCGGACGCTCGTCGACGAGGACGACCATCAGGTGGCACTCGGGGTTGTTGTGCGTGATCGCGTTGGCGATCGCCTGCATGATCATGGTCTTACCGGTCTTCGGCGGGGCCACGATCAGACCGCGCTGCCCCTTACCGATCGGCGAGACCAGGTCGATGATGCGGGTGGTGAGCACGCCCGGGTCGGTCTCCAGGCGGAGCCGGTCCTGCGGGTACAGCGGCGTCAGCTTGTTGAACTCCGGGCGGCCACGGCCGTGTTCGGGAGCCATGCCGTTGACGGAGTCCAGGCGGACCAGCGCGTTGAACTTCTCGCGCCGCTCGCCTTCCTTGGGCTGACGGACCGCGCCGGTGATGTGGTCGCCCTTGCGCAGGCCGTTCTTGCGGACCTGGGCGAGGGAGACGTACACGTCGTTCGGGCCGGGCAGGTAGCCGGACGTGCGGATGAAGGCGTAGTTGTCGAGGATGTCCAGGATGCCCGCGACGGGGATCAGGACGTCGTCCTCGGCGATCTGCGGCTCCTGCACGTCGTCGCGGCCGCGACGGCCACGGCGGTCGCGGTAACGCCCGCGACGGCCACGACGGCCGCCCTCGAAGTCGTCGTCGTCCTGCTGGCCGCGGTCCTGACGGCCGCCGCCACCCTGGTTCTGCTGCTGGCCGCGCTGGCCGCCGCCCTGCTGGTCGTCGCCCTTGTTGCCCCGTCCACGGTCGCGGTCGCGGTCCCGGCCGCGGTCACGGCGGTCGCGACGGCGGCCCTCGCCACCGTCACCGGAGTCGGACTTGGCGTCGTTGTCCTTGTTCTGGGACTGCTGCTGGGACTGCTGCTGCGCAGGCGCCTCGCCCTTGGACTCGTTCTTCGCCTCGGCGGCGACGGTCTCGGGAGCGGAGGCCGGGGCTCCGGCGTCGGCGGTGGCACGGCGACGACGGCGCTCGGAAGGGGCGTCGTCGGAGGCGGGCTGGCCGGGGATCTCGATCTGCTGCTGCGCCGTGGCCTTCTCGGCCTTCTCGGCGGGAGCCTCGGAGGCCTGCTTCGCGTCCGCCTTCTTGTCGGCCTTCTCCGCGTTGTCACCCGTACGGGCCCGGGAGGTGGCGCGGCGCTTCGGCTTGGCCTCGGCGGGGGCGTCGGCCTTCGCGGCCGGAGCGGCGCCGCCGGACGCCTGCGCCTCCTTGATGACCTCGATCAGCTGGCTCTTGCGCATCCGCGCGGTGCCCCTGATGCCGAGGCCGGATGCGACCTGCTGCAGCTCGGCCAGCACCATGCCCTCGAGGCCGGTACCGCGGCGCCGCCGGGAGCCGGCACCGCTGGCAGGCGCGGAGGCGTCCGTGGCGGGCGCGGCAGCGGTCTCCTCGACACGTGCGCCCATCAGATCGGTGGTGTCGCTCACGAAGGGTCCTTCCCTGGAGCGGACGTCGGCCTGTCTGGCTCGGCGACCGGTTGTGCTGTCCGGCTTCGGTCCGTGTGGTGTGAACCGTGCCGGGGCGGTGGTCCGCCTAAGCGGCGGAGGAATCTGGTGATGGCGCTTCCTTGTGCCGTGGCACCCAGTGTCAGTGTCAGGCGGCGTGGTCACACCGGTTCCGGAGCGTGCCCTGCGCCCCGCTCAGTGGCCGTGTACGGCGTACGGTCCGACGTACAGAACACAGTGCGGCTTGGGGAGCTCCCGGAAGAATGTCTGTCCCGGACGGGGACACGAGGCACCTCGCCATGGTGAGGTCGGGTGCAGACTTGAGGTTAACACTACCGGATCCAACAAACATTCCCCCTCTCCAAATCCGGCAACCGTGTGCTTTCAGATGTCGCTGGAGGCCGCGAGCGGAAGCACGCTCGTGCCCTGCTGGTCGAGGTGCAGCCGGTTCGCCGCCCAGTCCGCGCCCGCCAGGGCCTGGACCTTGTCGGCGGTGCCCGCGTCGGCCAGCGCCATGACCGTCGGTCCGGCACCGGAGATGACCGCGGGGACGCCCTCGGACCGCAGCCGCTCCACGAGCGCCGCGCTCTCGGGCATGGCCGGGGCGCGGTACTCCTGGTGCAGACGGTCCTCGGTGGCCGGCAGCAGCAGCTCGGGGCGACGGGTCAGGGCCTCGACGAGCAGGGCGGCCCGGCCGGCGTTGGCGGCAGCGTCGACGTGCGGAACGGTGCGCGGGAGCAGGCCGCGCGCCGTCTCGGTGAGTACCGGCTTTCCGGGGACGAAAACCACCGGAACGATGGAATCGGCGGGGTCCATCCTGATCGCGCGGGCCGCGCCGCCCTCCATCCAGGACAGGGTGAAGCCACCGAGCAGACACGCCGCGACGTTGTCCGGGTGGCCCTCGATCTCCGTGGCCAGCTCGAGCAGCGCGGTGTCGTCGAGCTTGGCCTCGGCGCCTATGGTCACGGCGCGGGCGGCGACGATTCCGGCGCAGATGGCGGCCGAGGAGGAGCCGAGGCCCCGGCCGTGCGGAATGCGGTTCGCGCAGACGATCTCCAGGCCGCGGGGCTGTCCGCCCAGCAGGTCGAAGGCGGTGCGCAGGGAACGGACGAGGAGGTGCTGCTCGTCGCGCGGGAGGGTCTCGCTGCCCTCTCCCGCGATGTCGATGTGCAGCCCGGAGTCGGCCACCCGGACGACGACGTCGTCGTACAAGCCCAGCGCGAGGCCGAGGGCGTCGAAGCCCGGGCCGAGGTTGGCGCTGGTGGCGGGGACGCGCACCCGGACGGCGGCGGCGCGGAACGCTGGACCGGCCATCGCTCGATGACTCTCCTTGAGCTGCGTGATTGTCGAATGACGTGGGACGGACATTCGATGGCGTACGAGAACCCTGGGGGCCGCTGCCGGCCGGGGAGGCCGGCCGCTGTACCGGCCGTGGAGACGGCGCGGCGCCGAGCCCTGTGCTGAGGCATATGCGGCGGGCGGGTTCAGTACAGCCTATCGAAGGAAGGTTCTGTGGCGACATAGGGCGCACAGGAGGCGCACGATGCGTGTCGTAAGCCCCCTGTGCACCCCCCGTAGGGAAGCCCCCCGGCCAAGCGCCGTCTTACGCCGGACCGTGCCGGGCACTGCACCGGCGCTCGGTGCGTCGGCGCACGTCGGGCCGGTCCGGGGCGCCCCTCAGACGAGGCCCAGGCGCTCCGCCGCGGCCGCCGAGTCGACGGGTACGGTGACCGGCTGCGGGGCACCGGCGACGGCCCAGTCGGGGTCCTTCAGGCCGTTGCCCGTGACGGTGCACACGATCCGCTGCCCCGGGTCGACCTTGCCCTGCTCGGCGGCCTTCAGCAGACCGGCGACCGACGCGGCGGACGCGGGCTCGACGAAGACCCCCTCCTGCGAGGCCAACAGCCGGTAGGCGCGCAGAATCTCACGGTCCGTCACCTCGTCGATGGAACCACCCGATTCGTCCCGCGCGGCGAGCGCGTACTGCCACGAGGCCGGGTTGCCGATGCGGATGGCGGTGGCGATGGTCGACGGGTCCTTGACGACCTCACCGCGCACGATCGGCGCACTGCCGGAAGCCTGGAAACCCCACATCCGCGGGGTCCGGGAGGCGACGCTGTCGGCGGCGTACTCCTGGTAGCCCTTCCAATAGGCCGTGATGTTGCCCGCGTTGCCGACCGGCAGCACATGGATGTCGGGCGCGTCGCCGAGCATGTCGACGATCTCGAAGGCAGCCGTCTTCTGACCCTCGATACGTACCGGGTTGACCGAATTGACCAGCGCCACGGGGTAGTTGTCGCTCAGGCCGCGCGCGAGCGTGAGGCAGTCGTCGAAGTTGCCGTCGACCTGGAGGATCTTCGCGCCGTGGACGAGGGCCTGGCCCATCTTGCCGAGCGCGATCTTGCCCTGCGGCACCAGCACGGCGCAGACCATCCCGGCCCGCACGGCGTACGCGGCGGCGGAGGCCGAGGTGTTGCCGGTGGAGGCGCAGATGACGGCCTTCGCGCCCTCCTCCTTGGCCCGCGTGATGGCCATGGTCATGCCGCGGTCCTTGAAGGAGCCGGTCGGGTTCGCGCCCTCCACCTTGAGGTGGACCTCGCAGCCCGTGCGCTCGGAGAGCACCTGCGCGGGCACGAGGGGCGTGCCGCCCTCGCGAAGCGTCACGACCGGCGTGGTGTCGGAGACGGGCAGCCGGTCCCGGTACTCCTCGATGATTCCGCGCCACTGGTGGGTCATTGCTGGTTACTCTCCTTCAACCCGCATGATGCTGGCGACACCACGCACGGTGTCGAGCTTGCGCAACGCCTCGACGGTCCCGGTGAGGGCGGCGTCGGACGCACGGTGCGTGACGACGACGAGGGAGGCCTCGCCGTCCTTCCCCGACTGGCGAACCGTATCGATCGAGACTCCGTGCTCGGCGAAGACGGTCGCGACCTGGGCGAGAACACCCGGTTTGTCGGCCACGTCGAGGCTGATGTGGTACCGCGTGATGACGTCGCCCATCGGCGACACCGGCAGGGCCGCGTAGGCGGACTCACCCGGTCCGGTCGCGCCGCCGATCCGGTTGCGGCAGACGGCGACGAGGTCGCCGAGCACGGCGGACGCCGTCGGGGAACCGCCCGCTCCGGGGCCGTAGAACATGAGCTGCCCGGCGGCGTCGGACTCGACGAACACGGCGTTGTAGGCGCCGCGCACGGAGGCCAGCGGGTGGCTCAGCGGGATCATGGCCGGGTGCACGCGCGCCGTGACGGACGCGCCGTCCGCGGCCCGCTCGCAGATGGCGAGCAGCTTGATGGTGCAGCCCATCTCCTTGGCGGAGGCGAAGTCGGCCGCGGTGACCTCGGTCATGCCCTCGCGGTAGACGTCGTCGAGGCGCACGCGCGTGTGGAACGCGATACCGGCGAGGATCGCGGCCTTGGCGGCGGCGTCGAAGCCCTCGACGTCGGCGGTCGGGTCGGCCTCCGCGTACCCGAGCGCCGTGGCCTCGTCGAGCGCCTCCTGGTAGCCGGCGCCCGTCGAGTCCATCTTGTCGAGGATGAAGTTGGTGGTGCCGTTGACGATGCCCATCACCCGGTTGATCTTGTCGCCGGCGAGGGACTCGCGCAGCGGCCGGATCAGCGGGATGGCACCGGCGACGGCCGCCTCGTAGTAGAGGTCCTTGTCGTGCTCGTCGGCGGCGGCGTGCAGCGCGGCCCCGTCCTGGGCGAGCAGCGCCTTGTTGGCGGAGACGACGGAGGCGCCGTGCTCGAAGGCGGTGGTGATGAGGGTCCGCGCGGGCTCGATCCCGCCGATCACCTCGACGACGACGTCGATGTCGCCGCGCTTGACGAGGGCGGTGGCGTCGGTGGTGACGAGCTCGGGGGCGATGCCCTCGCGCACCCTGTCGGGCCGCCGTACGGCCACGCCCGCGAGCTCCACCGGGGCCCCGATCCGGGCCGTGAGGTCGTCGGCGTGCGTCGTCATGATGCGCGCCACCTCTGAGCCGACCACTCCACAGCCCAGCAGCGCCACCTTCAGCGGACGCGTACGCATCATCCGACCTCGTTTCCTCATACCGTCTACGGTTGCACCAGTCTCACTCACCGGACGGGAGTTTCTGCCCTTCGTCCGGATCGTGAGACATCGATTTCATTTGTACCGGGGTGGCGGACAGGAGATCTTCCACCCCGCCGCCGGTTCGGCTCAGCCGACGTCGAGACGCAGCAGGTCCTCCTCGGTCTCCCGGCGGACGATCACCCGGGCCTCACCGTCGCGTACGGCGACGACCGGCGGCCGGAGCACGTGGTTGTAGTTGCTGGCCATGGACCGGCAGTAGGCGCCGGTGGCCGGCACGGCGACGAGGTCACCCGGTGCCAGGTCGGCCGGCAGGAACGCGTCCTTGACCACGATGTCCCCGCTCTCGCAGTGCTTGCCGACGACCCGGGCGAGCATCGGCGCGGCGTCGGAGGTGCGGGAGACCAGCGCCACGCTGTACTCGGCGTCGTACAGCGCGGTGCGGATGTTGTCCGACATGCCGCCGTCGACGGAGACGTACGTCCGCAGCCCGTCGAGCGGCTTGATGGTGCCGACCTCGTAGAGCGTGAAGGCGGTCGGCCCGACGATGGCGCGCCCCGGCTCCACGGAGATGCGCGGCGTGCGCAGCTTCGCGGCCTCGCACTCCCGCGTGACGATCTCGGTGAGCGACTTGGCGATCTCGTGCGGCTCGCGGGGGTCGTCGTCGCTGGTGTACGCGATGCCGAGCCCGCCGCCGAGGTCGATCTCGGGCAGTTCGACGCCGTGCTCGTCGCGGACGTCCTTGAGCAGCGAGACGACCCGGTGGGCGGCGACCTCGAAGCCGGACATGTCGAAGATCTGCGAGCCGATGTGGCTGTGGATGCCGACCAGCTCGAGCCCGTCGAGCTGCAGGGCACGGCGCACGGCCTCGGCGGCCCGCCCGCCGGCCAGCGGGATGCCGAACTTCTGGTCCTCGTGGGCCGTGGCGATGAACTCGTGGGTGTGCGCCTCGACGCCGACGGTGATCCGGATCAGGACCTTCTGCCGCTTCCCGAGGCTCTGCGCGATGTGGGCGACGCGGGCGATCTCCTGGAAGGAGTCGAGCACGATGTGCCCGATGCCGGCCTCGACGGCCCGGGTGATCTCGTCGACGGACTTGTTGTTGCCGTGGAAGGCGATGCGCTCCGCGGGCATCCCGGCGGAGAGGGCGGTCGCCAGCTCACCGCCGGAGCAGACGTCGACGTTCAGCCCCTCCTCGTGCAGCCAGCGCACGACGGCACGGGACAGAAACGCCTTGCCGGCGTAGAACACGTCGGCGTCCTGACCGAAGGCGGTGCGCCAGGCCCGGGCCCGGGCGCGGAAGTCGGCCTCGTCGAGGACGTAGGCGGGGGTGCCGAACTCCTCGGCGAGCCGCGAGACCGGAATCCCGCCGACGGTGACGACACCGTCAGCGTCACGCGTCACGGTCTGCGCCCAGACCTTGGGGTCGAGGGCATTGAGGTCGGCGGGCGGGGCGGAGTAGTGGCCCTCGGGGAGGACATCGGCGTGACGGGGCCCGGCGGGGTGTGCGGAACGGCTCATGTTCGTGTCTTTCAGAGGTGATCGGGTGCGTCGATGCCGAGCAGGGACAGGCCGCCGGCCAGCACCGTCCCGGCGGCTTCGGCGAGCGCGAGCCGGGCACGGTGGGCGGCCGAGGGTTTCTCCTCGCCGAGCGGCAGCACGGCGGGAAGCACCGGCAGCGTGGCGTCGGCGACGGTGACGAGGTGCCGGGCCAGACGGTCGGGGGTGTGGTGCGTCGCGCCGGCGGCGAGGATGCGCGGGTGGTCACCGAGCGCGGCGAGCAGCGGCGCCGTGTCACTCGCGTGCACCGGCCCGGACTCGGGTGCGAAGCCCAGGTCGGCGGCGTTGCGCAGGAGGGCCCGGGTACGGGCGTGGGCGTAGCGGACGCGGAAGAGAGGGTTGGTCTCCCGCTGGACCAGATGCTCCCCGGTGATCCGGGGCCGGTCGTGGGCGGCCGGGTGGAGCAGCGCCCAGCGGGCGGCGTCACGCCCCAGGGGCAGGGGGTCGGCGGGAGCCGGGACCGGGCTCACGGTGAGGACCCCGTCGGTGATGAGACGCGGCCCCCGGGTGGTGACGTCCACTCCCAGGACCGACTCCCACTCCGGGGCGGGCCGACCGTCGCACTCGATCCGGACGAAGTCCCCCTGGCTCCGCAGCACCCGGGCCAAGGCGTCCGCGACCACGACGGCACGCACCTCTGCCGGACACCGGAGGCGGACGGCGGTCCCGCTGAACCCGGTCGTCACGTGACCGTACCGCCGCCCACGCCGCAGGATCTCCGCGACGAGGTCGGCGGAGGCGGTGCTCTGCAGGCTGACGTTGAGGAACCCGGGCCCCGTGACGACGACATCGGTGAACCGGCACTCGCCGAGGAGCCGCGCCCGCAGGATCTCCGCCACCCGCCGCGGCTGCTGCCCCGCCTCGCCGGCCAGCTGCAGCGCGATGTTGGTGGCGTAGTCGCCACAGCCCCCGGGCCCCGGCGGAGTGACCACGACCCGCTCCGGCACGGTCACGCTGAGCTCACCATCGTCGACAGCACGCCGTACGGCGTGCAGCACGGTGCGGGAGAGCTCGGCGGGGGTCACGGGGACAAGCGTATGGGAGGAGGGGGGTGGGTATGCGAGCCGGTTTGGGTGGGGTCCGGGATGTGGACGCGGGGGCGCGGGGCAGGGGGTGGGGTCGTGTGGGTGCTGGTCGGCCACGGTACGGGGCTGATCGGCTACGGGCTCGGCTAGGGGTGCGGTCGGATGATCGGCTACGGACTCGGCCAGGGGTGCGGTCGGATGATCGGCTACGGACTCGGCCAGGGGTGCGGTCGGATGATCGGCTACGGACTCGGCTAGGGCTGCGTCGGCTGATCGGCTGTCGGGTCAGTTACGGGACGGTCGGCCGATCGGCTGTCGCCTCGGCCTCATGGCACGGCTGGCTCATGGCACGGCTCGGTCATGGCACGGCCGGCTGATCGGCAGCCGGCGTCTGAGCACCGTCACCATCAGCGCCGGAACCACCGCCCTGTCGGCCCCCACGCGGCTCCCGCCGATCTCGCCGCTCCCGCTCGATCAACTGCCGCACCATCCCGACGAGTTCGGCCGGCTCGAACGGCTTGGCAAGGAAGGCGTCGATGCCCACCTCCAGCCCGGACTCGACCTCGTGCTGGCTGCACGCACTGACGATGGCGAGGGGCACGTCACGGGTGCGCGGATCGGCCCGCAGGCGTGCGGCTGTACGGAGCCCGTCCAGCCGGGGCATCACCACATCGAGGGTCACAACATCGGGCCGCACCTGATGAACGACATCAAGACACTCGGCACCATCGGCCGCGGTCACGACCTCCAGCCCCTCCAGCTCGAGGTTGACCCTGATCAACTGCCGGATGACCTTGTTGTCGTCCACAACAAGCACCCGGCCCGACGCGCCTGGCACAACTCGAGAGTAGGTCGGCCCCGGCCACCGCGTCCGGGTTTTCCCCACTTCCACCCCGCACGGGCGACCCACACACCCGCCCTCGACAGCGGAAACCCGTTCATGACCACCCCGAGGGAGCTGGTAGTGTTCTACCCGTCGCCGCGAGCAACGCGACCGACACGCCCCCGTAGCTCAGGGGATAGAGCAACGGCCTCCGGAGCCGTGTGCGCAGGTTCGAATCCTGCCGGGGGCACTCGCCAAGGATCAGCAGAAATCAAGCGCTGACCAGGGCGGATGCCGACAGAAGAGGGCGGGAGTCAGTCTCACTGACTCCCGCCCTCTCTCGTTGTCTCTCACGGTTCGCGTGTGAGGAGCGTGTGGGCCACACCCTCCTCACCCGCTGGCGAACCCTCTCGTCAGTGCCGCCGCCTACGATCCCTCCATGCCTGACAACCGTCCCGCAGTACCGCGCCAGTTAGCTCGCGACCTGCTCGTCGAGGCCGGGCACAGGTGCGCTATCCCGACCTGTCGTGCCACCACCCTCGAGCTCGCCCACATCACCCCCTGGGCCAAAACCCGGGCGCATGACTTCGACAACATGATCGCCCTCTGCCCCAACTGCCACACTCGCTTCGACAAGGGGGAGATCGACCGGCTATCAATGCTTCAGTACAAGGCGGAACTCGGCTCCGGGGGCGCGACAGCAAGAACCATCAGCGCGTACCGCACGTTGCAGGAAGCCCTGGACCGCTGGAGTAAATCCATCGCGATTCTCGCACGCGCTCATGTGGCTTCCGCTCCCGATTTTGATTACATTCTGCAGGCTCGCAGCGCATGTGAGCATGAGGCGGGCCTAGCCCATGCAGCGGCCGCCGACCTAAAGTCCGTCGGCGATGACATAATCGAGCCCCTAACCGACTTCATTTATGACTGGTTCGTTCACTGGGCGAGTAGCACTGTTGACATGAAGTGGCCGGACTACTCTCAGTCGAGAGAGGAGCGAAAAGGTGAATTCCAGACGCTCCACGAGGCCCTTCTTGAGCTTCACTTGGCCGTCGCCGAAGCACTCGGGTTGGAATTCAGTGAGTTGCCTCTCCGAGAGGAGGATTCCGCCTCTCCGCAGCCACGCCCGCTGGGCACCCTTGCATACCAGCATCACGGCGATGCTGCCGGCAGAATGGGCGGAAGCCACATTCACTGACTCCCGCCCTCTCTGAAGCTCCGGCATGGCCGTACTTGAGCCACGCGAGGGCTCACGTGCCACTCGATGACTCCCACCCCATGGTCTTTTCGCCATCTTGATCCAGCGACTCGCACCAGCGTGGTCAGGGGCACCGGTGTGGGCGAGTAGCAGCGCTAGTAGGCGAGTTCGCCGGTGCTGCGGTTGCGGCGGATCAGCAGTTGGCGACTGCCGGGCCTTGGGTCGGCGAGGTCGATGACGGCCCCAGTCGTAGAAGCGGTGGCCCTTGGCTCCGGCCTCGGCGGAGAGCTTCTGCCAGGCCCGTTTGGGCACCTGCTTGGCCAGCGTGTCCGCACGGAACTTCCCCGCGCTGGTGGTGACTTCGTGCGAGCAGGCCACCGCGAGGATGTAGCCGGTGCCACGTTTCTCCAGCGCGTCTCGCAGCTTGGGGTTGCCGCCGTTGACCTCGTCGACCGCGACCCATGCGGCCTGACGGCTGGCGTCCAGGAACCCCGGCGACCATGCGGGCGGCCAGCTCCGGTTTGGTGGCGAAGGGAGTCTCCCCGCCGAGCCCGGCGGCGCGGCAGAGGTCGGGGGCGGAGGTCCAGGAGCGCGGGACGTACAGTTCCCGGTCCACTGCCACGTGCCCGCGCCGGCCGGCGTAGACCAGGTAGACGGCGACCTGAGCGTTCTCGATCCTGCCCGCGGTGCCGGTGTACTGGCGCTGACGCCGACCGTGCCGGTGCCCTTCTTCACGTCTCCGGTCTCGTCGACCACCAGCACCGCCTGGTCATCGTGCGGGTGCTCGACCACGTAGTCGCGCAGGTCGTCGCGTACCTGGCCTGAGCACCCAGCGGCCCAAAGCCCGGTGGGCCGTAAGACGGCCCGGGGCAGTGAAGAACCACGGGCCGAGCTGTCAGCGGAGCTCCGCCGTGTCAGGCCAACTCGCGGATCACGGGCGTGAGCCATGCGCCGTAGGCCGACGGGTTGTCGCGCCGGGCCTCGCTCACAAGGACGTGGTCGGGCGCAACCCGCCACCCGGTGTCCCCAGCGACCGGCAGGCGGGTGACAAGCAGGCGGAACGGACGTGCCTTCCGGCCGATCTCCGCCTCCACCCTGCCCACCAGGTCCCCCTCAGGGGCGCATGACTCGTCACCGGCCGAAATGGCGCTTCGCTGTTGGTACCGCCGGGCGTTCCACGCCACCGCATCTTCGAAACACGCGCGGATGAGCGCGGCAAGCCGGGGACTGCCCTGAAGTGCCGGAAAATGCGGGGGGTACAGCCCCGGGCCGGTCTCGTCCTGCTGCAACAGTTCCCGGCGCCACCACCTGTCCCACTCGGCCGACGTCTCCGGCCCGGCCAAGTGGGCGAGGTCGGAGCGGATGCCCACGGCAGGCGTCAAGGGAGGTATGTCGCAATCCGTCCATGACCGCAGGCCGGCGGCGTCCCGGGCATATAAGCCGATGGTCAGACTGTGACGTTCCTCCACCCGTATCTGCCAACTGGACGTCGCAGAAAGGTTCATGAGCGTCTCCTCGAAGGTCGGCGACACATGCATGCGGCGCATCGGACGATTACCCGCCCTGCTTCATGGCTCATCCCTCACCCTTGAGTTTCGGGCTCCCGTTCCTGCTGTGTACTGGTCGGTGCGGCAGGGGCGATCACCTGGCCCAGCGGCTTGGCCAGGGCCCCGTACCCCACAGCGGCGATCACGCCGACGACGGCGCACCCCGCCCACAGGGTGTCGGATCCAAAACGGTCGATGACGATCCCGCCCAGCAGAGGCCCCGCGAAGGTGGCTCCGGACCAGGACAGCGTGTAGATGCCCTGGTAGCGGCCTCGGATGTGGGCCGGGGAGAGCCCCGCAGCCAGAGCCATGCTGGTCGGGTTGTGCATGATCTCGCCGATGGTCCAGATACAGACCGTCATGATGTAGAGGGGCACGGAGTGGACCAGGGCAGTGAGCCCGAAGCCGAAGCCGGCGAGCAGGGATGCGACGACGAGGACGGTGACGGGCCTGGTGTCCTTCAGCAGTCTGGTGACAGGGATCTGGGCGAGGACGACCATGAGTCCGTTCATGCTGATCACGAAGCCGTAGTCGGCACTGGAGAAGCCCTCCTTGCCCATGCTGACCGGCAGCGAGGTGGTGTACTGCATGAGCACCATGGCGACCAGGAAGGCCAGGAAGACCACAACCATGAACCGCCCGTCCCGCAGCACCGCACCCAGCCCCGGCGCGGAGCTACTGGGTTCGTCGTCCGTCGTCTGCTCGACAGCCGTGTCGCGGTCTGCGGAAGGGGTCTGGTCTGCGGAAGGGGGATCCTGCGGCCTGGTCTCGGGCACCTTCAGGAAGATGACGATGGCGCACAGCAGGACGGATGCCGAGTTGCCGAGGAACAACAGCAGGTATCCCTGCTCGGCGATCAGCCCGGCCGCGGCTGAGGCCACACCGAAGCCGATGTTGACCGCCCAGTAGTTGAGGGAGAAAGCTCGGACCCGGTCCTTGTCCGACACCAGGTCGGCGATGATGGCCTGGATGCACGGGCGTGCGGCGTTGGCCGTGACGCCCAGAACGGTGACGACCACCGCGATCAGCACAGGTTGCCGGCTGAACCCGAGGATCGCCATGGCGGCGGCCGTGGCCAGCTGGGACACCAGAAGCGTGGGGCGCCGCCCGAGGCGGTCGGCCAGGACCCCCGCCACGACGGCCGCGACTGTGCCTCCTATCCCGTACAGCGCGGCCACCAGCCCGGCGAAGCTCGCCGAGAGGCCCTGGTCCACCGTCAGATACAGCGCGAGGAACGTCGTGACGAAGCCGCCGAGCCGGTTGATCAGTGTGCTCGCCCACAGCCACCAGAACCGACTCGGCAGGCCGCCCATGGTGTCTTTGATGGCGCGCACAGGCGCTGGGCGTGACAGGCGTAACACCAGACCCCCCGGATCGAGAGAGATAAGGACGTGAAAGACGCGGAAGAGGCGCACCGAGCCGCACGAGTAAGCGGCGCACTGCCCGCACGCATATTACTCACCCCTGCGGCGGGTAACAGCCATACTGAACGGTCGCCCGCATTGATATGGCTGAAATTCAACATACCCCCGCCGGTTACTTCCCGATATGTCAAAATCGCTCGGCAACCTTGCGGACGAAAAATATTCACTAGGAAACGTCTTGGGGTGATGCTAGAGTCGCCTCTCGGTGTCACTCCGGCATACCCTTCTTGCCGAAAGGAATAGACATGCAGGCCCAAGACGATTTATTACAGTCGGCAAAGGCGGAGTACAACGAGAGCGGTTGGTTCAGACTTCCCTCGCGATTCGAGGAAGTCGGCATAAAGAAGCTCCGCGAGAGCGTCGAGAGTATCAGCCGGCAGAAGCGCCCTGAAGTCGTCCACGAGACAGACGGAAAAACCGTCCGCGCCCTCCACGGATGTCACCTGTTCGACGAGACCTGCGCCAGGCTCGTCCGGCTGCCGATGCTCGTCGGTCTGGCCGAGGCGCTCATCGGCGAACCGGTGTACGTCTACCAGTTCAAGGTCAATCTGAAGCAGCCGCACGAGGGAGCGGCCTGGCCCTGGCACCAGGACTTCGCCTTCTGGAAGAACGAAGACGGCATGACCGCGCCCAGCGCGGTCAACATCGCCCTGTTCCTGGACGACACCCATGAGGCCAACGGTCCCCTCCAGGTGTTGCCGGGCAGCCACCGACTTGGCCTCATCGAGTCGGACTCCGACGAGCAGCGCGAACGCAGCGGTGACTGGCGCAACCACGTGGCGTCCGACCTCGAGTACACCGTTCCGCAGGCCGAGGTCGACGCACTGACGCGGAAGACGCCGAAGCAGTTGGCGGTCGGGCCCGCGGGCACGATCTACGCCTTCCACCCGAGCATCGTCCATTCCTCGTCCGACAACCGATCGGCGGACCGCCGGGCCTTGTTGCTGATCACGTACAACGCCGTGAGCAACGCGCCCGCTTCCTCTCCCCGGCCGGAATTCCTCGTGAGCCGGGACACCTCTCGGGTGACGCCCGTGGAGGACGACGTTCTCTGAACGTCCTCGGAACGCTCTGAATGAATTTAGAGCGTCGCCCGAACGTCGCACATTCTCAGGGCAGACCGTTCGCTGCCGTACAGCACACCGTTCCGCGGCTTCGTCGTGTCCGGCGCGCGACTGCCCGGATTCGCGTGCCAGCCTCACGGCCATACCGGTGCTGCATCCGCGAATTTCTCATTCCCACAGCTGGAAGAAAACGAGTGGCGTGGCGATCATATTTCTTGAGGCGAACAACACGGGCACCACTTCGGATGCGATGCGACTCGCCATCGAGTACGGATACGACCTGGTGTTCGTCACCATGCAGCAGGAGTTCTACCAAACACTTCCGGACAACCCCATGGAGCTCTGCGGCGCGGTCATCACCGTCTGCGACAGCTTCAACGTCAGTGAGGTCCTCAGCGCCATCCGGCATATCGACGTCGAAGCGGTCATCTCGTTCGACGACTACCACCTCGTGACGGCCGCGCTCTGTGCCATGGTGCTCGGCTTGCCGCACGCGGACGTCCCCGGACTGGTGGCGGCACGGTACAAGGACATGGCCCGTGAGCTGACGGGCGACCCCGGCAACACCCCATGGTTCCAGACGGTGCCTGAGGACGAGATCGGCAAGACCGACCTGGAGTCTCTGACGTACCCGCTGGTCGTGAAGCCGGTCGACGAGAGCGGCAGTGTCTCCGTCCGGCTCTGCCACACCCCGGCCGATGTCAGAGCGGTGACCGACCTGTACCGCGCACACGTGGTCAACGTGCGCGGATACCGCCCGCGAAGGACCGTGCTCCTGGAGCAGTTCATCGAAGGCGACGAGTACAGCTGCGAGCTCTACTGGGACGCGGAACAGGGCTGGTGCGTCGCCGGCATCACGCAGAAGTTCCTCGGCGGCCCCCCTCACTTCGTCGAACGCGGCCACGTCTTCCCGGCCCCGCTGCCTGCTCCGCTCGCGCGGCAGATCGGTGCGCAGGCGCTGCGATGGGTGGAGGCCATCCGGCTGCGCGGCGGGGCCGCCCATATCGAACTCCGTGTCCACGCCGGCGACGTCCACCTCATCGAGATCAACCCCCGGCTTCCGGGTGGCCATATCACCCAGTTGGTGAAGTGGTGTACGGGCATCGACATGGTCGCCCGCTACCTCGACTGCCATCTGCGCGACAAGATCGCAGCGCCGGAGCCCAAGCCGCAGTTCGCCGCGGCCGCCAGCCGGTTCGTGATGCCCGACGAGGTGTCCGACGACCTGACCCCTCATGGGCTCAGAACCCTCCTGACACGATTGGCCACACATCAGCGCGGCCAGGTCCGGCCAGACGCCTGGTCAGCCGGCCAGGACGCCCGGAGCAACTACGACCGCATCGGCTACGTCCTGCTGGCGGGACCGGACCAGGCCGTCCGCGAGGACCTCGATGCGCTGGCGCGCGATCTCGGGAAGACAGCGCGGCGATGACGCACGCGCCGAACAGCGACCGGTAGAACTCACCACGTATCCGGAGGATTTTTCCATGGGTTACAAGGTTCTTGTGCTGATCTCCCGTATGCAGGAGTACCGGCTCGACAACCATTCCCTGATCCCGAACGGACTGCTCCGATGCGGGCAGGAAGTGCATGTGGCCGACATCGAGACGCTCGGAATCAGCGCAGGCACCGTGATGTGCGACATGTTTCGACTGGATCGCGAGTACAACCAGGGAGTTCCCTTCCCTGACATGAAGCTCACCAGGCGCAGCGCCGAGGACTTCGAACTCGTCTGGTTGCTGACCAGCCCGCACCCGAACCTGTTCCTCGACACCTACCAGCTGCTCTGGGTACTCAACCAGCGGGTGCCGTTCGTGAACGACGCGAGCGCGGTGCTGTTCCTCAACAGCAAGAACTGCCTCCCGGCCGCTATCGACCCGGAACATCTGCCCACCTCTTACGTGTCGAACAGCTTCGACGAGCTGAACAGTGTCGTCACGGAGTCCGCCGACAGGTCGTGGATCCTCAAGCCGGGCAACGAGGGCTGTGGTGCCGACATCTACTTCGTCAACGCCCGGGAGAAGAACTTCAGGGCCTTGCTGCAGTCGGCGACCGGAAACGAGGTGTCCCGCTATGAGAACTACGGGCGCCAATCCGTGGGCCTCTCCAGCAAGTACGTCACGATGCAGGAGTACATTCCCACGGTCCCGGACAACGAAAAGCGGGTCCTGCTCGCCGGAGGCGTCCCCGTGTGCGGCTTCCGCCGGTACCACAACGACGACGACCATCGCGCCAACGCGACGCTGGGCAACAAGTTCTCGGAACTGGTCCTGACACCCGACGAGGATGCGTTCTGCCGCGCGCTGGGGAAGTCGCTGATGAGTCAGGGAATCTACTTCGCCGGGGTGGACCTGGCGTATCCCTACGTCCTGGAGCTCAACCTCGAGAATCCGGGCGCGATCAACTGGACCATCCGGTCCACGGGAGTGGACAAGACCCCGGAGGTCGTGGAGCACCTGTTGACCGCCCTGGAGCGGGACGGTCGGCTGAAGGGCCGCTCGATATGACGACGGCCCGGCACGGATCCGGCCTGCTCACCGCCGAACCGGCGGACGGCTGGCAGGACTACGAGAAGGCCGTCGGACCGGATGCCGCCCGACAGGACGCCGAGGCTTTCCATGCCGGTGTTCACCGCGCGGGATGGACGCACATCTTCCCGCCCCCGCTGTTCTCCCTCTCCTTCGCGGACGAACTCGCGAACGCTGCCCGGTCGGTGATGGACCTGCTGTACTCGATTCCTCAACGGGTCTTCGGCGGCGACGTGGCGGCCTGGATGTCCTTTCAGGGCATTCCCGAGGAAGACGCCGCGCTGTTGCTCCGCACGCACTCGGAGCGCGCTGTGGTGACGGCACACCAGTTCGCCCGGCCCGACTTCCTCCTTACCGAGGAAGGGCTCAGGATCGTCGAGGTGAACGTCTCGGCGCCGATGGGCGGAATGATGACGCATGACCCGTACGTGCGGCAGTTCAGGACATCCGGTTACCACCGGTTCCTGCGCAGGCTCGGCTACGAGACCACCGCCCCCGATATGACCGCGATATGGGGGAAGGCGTTTCGGAGCCTCGTCCGGCAGGCCCCGGTGGAGCGACGTCCGGTGGTTTTCGAGGCGATCGCCGACGAGAACGACATGAATACCGGCCGCAGGGCCTTCGAGGAACTGGTCGGCTCGTTCGGATTCGACTGCGTCAGCGGCATGGTGCAGGACCTGGACATCCGGGATGACGGCGTCTTCCACCAAGGACGGCACATCGATGTCGTCTTCACCATGTACACCTGGCTGGAGACCCGCCGGTTCGTGCCGCCCGAGACGACCATCGCGCTCTCCGACGCGGACGCCGCCGGGCTCGTGGATTTCGTGGGGCCGCCGACCGCCGCCCTGTACAACAGCAAGTCCAACCTTGAGATCCTCACCTCCCCCGCCTTCTCCGGGTATTTCACCGCGGCCGAGCGTGAATTCGTCGACGTCTACCTCCCGAGAACCTTCCGGCTGACGGACGAGACCCTGGCGGAGGCGCTCTCCGGGCAGAGCGAACTGGTTCTCAAGCCCGCCTCCGAGTACGGCGGCCGGGGCATCGTCTTCGGGCCGTCCGTCTCACGCGGCGAATGGACGCAGGCGGTGACCGCGGCGGCGTACGGCGCCGGCCATGTGTGCCAGCAGTTACTGGCTCGGCCGTGGCGCTGTCCGGGAGTCGACGCCACCGGTCGTCGCAGGGACTATCACGTCTGCCTCGGTCCCTTGGTGTTCGGCAGCGAGTACGCCGGCACCCTCGTCCGCTGGGCCGATACGGAGAGTGGCAATCGTGTCATCAACGTCAAGCAGGGCGCGGAGGCGGGAGGGCTGCTGACCGCGTCCCCGGCGAGGCGGTGAACGACGGGCGTCGACGTGGCTCCGGCACGGCGGCGCTGCGGGAAGAACTCCGCCCCGGAGAGCCGGGCGGCCACACCGCCGCTCGGCTGGCCTGCCGCAGACACGGCTCGGGGCGGAGGTCCGCGGCCCCTTCCCGACCGTCCTGGCCACGCGGTGGACAGCAACGCGCGATCCCGGCCGCGGTGACACGCACATCGAGGCCGCCTGCTGCACGGTCGGGGTGATCCGATCGTTCTGTCCCGAGTTTCCGGCCTCAGCCTCTGTCCCGATCTTCCACAAGGAGTCACGGTGATCTACGAGAACGTACTGGAGACGCTCGGCGACACGCCTGTCGTGCGGCTGCGCAGACTGCTGCCCCGCCCGGAGGACCGCATTTTCGTCAAACTCGAAGGAAGCAACCCGTCGAACAGCATCAAGGACCGTGCCGCTCTCCACATGGTGGAGCAGGCGGAGAGCAGAGGCAGACTGGTGCCGGGCTCCACGATCGTCGAGTCGACCTCGGGTAATCTCGGCAAGGCGCTCGCCCTCATCGGCGCGGTCAAGGGTTACCGCATCATCCTGGTCGTCGATCCGAAGACACCGCGGTCGGTGCTGTCCTATGCCACCAGTCTCGGTGCGGAACTGGACATGGTCACCCAGCCGGACCCTCAGGGCGGATACCAGCCGGCCAGGCTCCGCCGGGTGCGCGAACTCGCCGGATCGATCCCGGGCGCCATCACCCTGAATCAGTACGAGAACCCCGACAACCCGCAGGCGCACGCCACCCACACCGCGCCGGAGATCGCCAAGGACTTCGACGAGCTGGGAGCACTGATCGCCACCGTGAGCACCGGCGGTCATCTCAGCGGCCTCGGCATGGCGCTCAAGGAATGCTTTCCGGAACTGCACGTCCGCGCGGTCGACGCGGTCGGATCTGCGGCCTTCGGGCACCCGTTCTCCCCGTACAAGATGCGTGGTATCGGTCTCAGCTGGACTCCCGGCAACCTCCGCTCGGAGTGCGTGGACTCGCTTCACCGGGTCGCCGACACCGAGGCGTTGTCACTGTGCCGCGTGCTCGCCGCCGAAGAGGGGATCCTGCTCGGTGAGTCCGGCGGGGCGGCCGTCTTCGCTGCTCTCACCTACGCGACCGCACACCCGGGGAAGCCGGTGCTTGCCATCGCCCCCGACTCGGGTGCCAACTACCTGTATGAGTCCTACGACGATGAATGGCTGCGCGAGCAAGGCACCCCGCCCGAGGTGCTGTCGCTGACGCCCGAAGACATCCTGCGCCACGCTCGTTGTCCCGTGCACCCGCCCATGTCCTTACCCAGAGCTGTCGATGACGCCCCGGCCTCCGTGGAAACAGCCACCAAGGCGTGACGGTCGCCCCGGCGGGCGGCCTTTGGCCGACGAAACACGCTCCGTCCGGGCGGTGGCGTGCAAGAATCTTTCACTGGTTGCTCTTCCCTGTGTGCGGGAGAGGCTGCACGCGGCGGGGGGCCGATGCCGGAGGATGAAATGGGCCCGGAAGAGGAGCGTGGCGGGTCGGCTTCCTGCCGGTCCTTACCTGGTCAGTCAGTTGCCCACCCAGACGTGCTCGACATGCTGCGCACACAGCTGACCGTTGTTCAAGCCCTACTTGCGGAGGCCCGGACCAGGGCAGAGGCCGCGGAAGCAGACCGGGATTGTCTGGCGGACCAGGTTGAGAGCCAGCGGCATCGGCTAGAGCATGCCGCCGCCTACGGTCGGGAGTTGGAGCGGGACCTCATCGGCAGGCAAGACATCGTCACGGCCCTGCTGCGTGAAAACGAGGTCCTGCGCCGTCAGGCGCAACGCTTGCTGAACGAGTCGGCCGACGCCGTTCCCGTCTTCGTCACCGCACCCTCCCCGCAGACGGCTACCCACGCCCAGGACGGCGTGCTGCGTGCTGTCCCGGCCGGCTTACCCATGCCGGATTGGCAGCCTTCCACCGTCGAGGAATGGCGGCCCAAGGCCGAATTACCCTACCCCCAGAGCGGCCGTTACCACGATCCCATTTTTGAACAACAAAGAGACCGCTGTGATGCGCTGGATGCAGCCTGGGCAGAACTGAAGAGGGATCTCAGGGCGGTCCGTCGCCGTCTGCGGGTTCCGTTCCACGTCCGGTCCCCCGGGCGCGTCATGCACTGGCTGCACCAATCCACCAGCGACGCTCGATGGCTGATGATCGGCGAATCCGTCGAAATGGTGCAGCACTACGACAAGGGATACAGGCGCAGCGATGCCGACCCTGACGTAGCCAGGGTCGGCATCGTCAACCCGCCCGAGTACGAATTGACCATGGGCACCGTGAATGCCTACCGCGACCGTGTGGCCCGACTGCGCACCGACCTGATCAAGCTGACCGACCTACACGCCGAGCGGCTGGGGCTCGCCACATGGGGAGCGTGTCGGCGACGCCCCTGGCAGTGACTTATCTGCCTTTTCGCCAGGCGAGCGCGCCGATGGCCGGATTCGCAGGGAGGCCATCGCCCACGACGCACCGCCGGTCCGCACCCGTGAGTCGTCCTCGCGGCCGTGCGCGGTGGCCCGGGTGCGGTCCAGCAGCGCGGCCGTCGGTGCGGATCGCGCCGCATGATGTTTCGTCAGGTGACGTCGAGACCCTCACTCCGACTCGCTCCGCCTTCTTCTTTCACCGCCATCTCGGTGAATCTCGCGGCGGCCATGGGCGGGCGTGGGCTGTAGAGAACCCGTGATCAGAAAGTATGCGTCTCATCGGCCCTTCAGACATCGGGCTTCACGAGTTGTGGAGCTGTGATGAGGCGTTTCCGCCTGGCCGTCGTGGGGACGGTCGCGCTTGTGACGATCGCTGCCGCGAGTGGATGCTCCGACGACGGCGGTGGTTCCTCGACCCCGACGACGGCGACGCCGTCGAAAACGCCTACGAGCAGCACGCCGTCTGCCGCGCCGGCCATGGTGAAGACCGCCTCGGCCGGCAAGCTCGGCACGATCCTGGTCGACGGGAAGGGCCGTACCCTCTACCTGTTCGAGGCGGACAAGTCGACGACTTCGACCTGTTCGGGGGCGTGCGCCGCGGCCTGGCCACCGCTGCTGACGTCCGGGGCACCGTCGGCCGGTGGCTCGGCGCAGTCCGGTCTGCTGGGCACGTCGAAGCGGTCCGACGGCAAGGAGCAGGTCACCTACCACGGGCATCCGCTCTACAGGTACGCGGGAGACGCCGCGCCGGGCGACACGAACGGTCAGGGGCTCGACCAGTTCGGCGCCGAGTGGTACGTGCTCAACGCCGGCGGCGACAAGGTCGACCTGGACTGATCGGTGACGACCGAATGAAAAGGCAATCGGCGTGACGGAGAAGAGCCGTCACCGAAGCCACCGCCGGCACTCTCCGGCGCGGGCCGCCGCCTTCGCGCTCGGCGCCGCCCTGCCGGTGGCTACGGCGGTGGCGATCTGGGTGACCGGCCGTCACCACAGCCCTGAGTACACCACGAGCCTTTTCGGTGCCCAGGGCGCCGATGCGGTCACCCTCAAGGCCCGCCTGGGCACAGCGCTGTTCGGCCTCGCGGTCGTCCAGCTTCTGCTGGCCCTGTGGATGTACGGGCGGCTTCCCGGCCTCACCGGCACGTCCCGCGGCGTCCGCATCTCACACCGCGTGGTGGGATGGGCGGCCTTCCTGCTGTCGGTGCCCATCGCCTTCCACTGCGTCCGCACCTATGGCGTGGAAACCACGAACACCCGGGTCTTCCTGCACTCGGTGGCCGGCTGCGCGCTCTATGGAGCCTTCGTCGCCAAGGTGCTGGTGGTACGCAGCCGCCACCTGCCCGGCTGGACGCTTCCCGCCGCCGGCGGCGCGCTGTTCGCCGCCATCGGGGTGCTGTGGTACTCGGCCGCGCTGTGGGCCATCAACGGTTTCGCCGCTCCCGGTCTGTAGCGACGGCCGGGGCTGTGCGGCAACGGCCGGCGCGGCCACGAGTACGCCGCTGACGCCATGCTCAGTGCTGCCTCTCTGGCCGTCCTCGCCGCCCGGACCCCCCTGAGATAACAAGAAGGTCACGGCCTCGACGGCGATGTCGAGAAGCCGAAGCCTGCTCCGTCCCAGGGGTGAGAGCGGCCAGAATGGCTGCACCAGCACTGAGGAGAGGCATCATGGCCAAGTACCTGCTGCTGAAGCACTACCGTGGCGCACCCGCTGCGGTGAACGACGTGCCGATGGACCAGTGGACGCCGGAGGAGATCTCCGCGCACATGCAGTACATGCGGGACTTCGCGGACCGGCTCGAGAAGACCGGCGAGTTCGTCGACGGTCAGGCGCTGGCGGCCGAGGGGGCCTGGGTGCGGTACGACGGGGAGGGGCGGCCGCCGGTGACCGACGGGCCGTTCGCCGAGACGAAGGACCTCGTCGCCGGGTGGATGGTGATCGACGTCGACAGCTACGAGCGTGCCGTCGAGCTGGCCGGGGAGCTGTCGGCCGCCCCCGGGGCGGGCGGGAAGCCGATCCACGAGTGGCTGGAGCTGCGCCCGTTCCTCGCCCCGTCGCCCACCGTCACGGACTGCCACTCCGGTGGATGAGGCGCTGCTCAGAAGCCTCACGCCGAGCGTGCTGACCGTCCTCGTCCGCCGCGGAGCAGACTTCGCGGCGGCCGAGGACGCCGTCCAGGACGCGCTCGTCGAGGCGATCCGGGTCTGGCCGGACGATCCGCCCCGGGACGCGAAGGGCTGGCTGGTCACCGTGGCCTGGCGGAAGTTCCTCGACCAGACCCGCGCCGACAGCGCACGCCGCCGCCGTGAGGAACGGGTCGACGAGGAACCGGGGCCCGGCCCCACGCCCGCCGTGGACGACACCCTCCAGCTCTACTTCCTCTGCGCCCATCCCTCGCTCACCCCGTCCTCCGCCGTCGCCCTCACCCTGCGCGCGGTCGGCGGACTCACCACCCGCCAGATCGCCGAGGCCTACCTGGTGCCCGAGGCGACCATGGCGCAGCGCATCAGCCGGGCCAAGCGCACCGTCTCGGGCATACGGTTCGAGCAGCGCGGCGACGTCGCCACCGTGCTGCGCGTCCTCTATCTGGTCTTCAACGAGGGCTACTCCGGGGACGTCGACCTCGCCGCCGAGGCCATCCGGCTCACCCGGCAGCTCGCGGACCGGATCGACCACCCCGAGGTGTCCGGGCTGCTCGCCCTCATGCTGCTGCATCACGCCCGGCGTGCTGCCCGGACCGCGCCCGACGGCAGTCTGGTTCCACTCGCCGAGCAGGACCGCGGACTGTGGGACACGGCGTCGATCGCCGAGGGTGTCGGGATTCTGCAGGCGGCTCTCGCCCGGGACCGGCTGGGCGAGTTCCAGGCCCAGGCGGCCATCGCGGCACTGCATGCCGACGCGCCCACGGCCGGGGAGACCGACTGGGTGCAGATCGTCGAGTGGTACGACGAGCTCGTGCGGCTGACCGACAGCCCTGTCGTCCGGCTCAACCGCGCGGTCGCCGTCGGTGAGGCCGACGGGCCGCGCGCCGGGTTGGCGGCGCTCGCGGCGGTCGACGCCGGGCTGCCGCGTCACACCGCGGTGGCGGCGTACCTCCATGAGCGCGACGGCGACCTGACCACGGCGGCGCGGCTCTACGCCGAGGCCGCCCGGAAGGCCACCGGCCTCGCCGAGCGCGACCATCTCACGCGCCAGGCCGCCCGGCTCAATTCCCGTCGGAGGCGCTGAGAGAAAGCGCCGCCAAGGACCGCTGAGCTGATGCGGAGCTGATTCGCTGAGCAACATCGCTGAACGGGCGCGCTCGGCTTCGGCTTCGGCTTCGGCTTCGGCTTCGGCTTCGGCTTCGGTGAGGCTGCCCGTGCGCTCCCCCTGACAGGCAGCTCAGCGAACCAGCTCCGCGGGCTTCGTCGCCTTGCCCAGCAGCCACTCCAGGGGGCCGCGGCGGAAGTAGTGGGACCAGAGCGTCGCGAAGCCGGTGACGGCGACGATGAAGCCGAGCAGGACGTGGAGCGTGGAGCCGGGGAGTTCCTCGATGCCGAGGGCGCGGATGCCGGCGATGTGGAAGACGTAGGCGGTCAGGGACATCGAGCCGACCGCGATCACCGGGCGGGCGAGACGGTGGAGGCGGGGAAAGGTGTCGACGGCGGCGAGGCAGCCGGCCAGGACCGCGGTCGCCACACCGGCGTTGGCCACGATCGACAGGGTCGTCTCGCTGTGTGGTGAGGCGACCAGGAGCGCGGCCGGGGTGCTGCCGTCGGGGTAGCCCCAGGTGTCGGACCACCAGGCGGAGGCGGCGGAACCGGCGTCGCCCCAGGAGGCGGCGCCGACCGCGTCGAGCGCGCCGGGGACGAGGCGCAGGGCGAGGAAGGAGCCGCCGTGGCCGAGGGCGGCCAGTGCGACACCGGTGATCGCCAGGCGGGTGCGGACGGCGGTCGCGGTCAGGTCCAGGCGGGCCACCGACATGCCCGCGATGACGAACGGGATCCAGGCCAGGGCCGGGTAGCTGCCGGTGAAGAGGAGCGAGACGATGCCGTCGGCGTTCGACGGCCAGGCCCAGACGCCTGTCGCGCCCTCGTCCGGGAGGGTCTGCTGAACGGCGTACAGGGCCTGGGGCAGGAGCAGCGCGCTCGCCGCGGCGGTGATCGCCAGGGGGCGGGCGGTCAGCCGGTACAGCGGCAGGACGAGGAGGAAGTAGAGGCCGTAGAAGGCGAGGATCACCTCGACGGGGGTGTCGGTCAGGGTGAGCGCGGTGCCCAGGGCCAGCAGGACGAGCGCGCGGATCACCACCTTGGCCGCCGCCTGGCGGCCCGCGCGGCCGGTCTTCGGGGTGCTGCGGCCGGTGATCAGGACGATCGAGAAGCCGGCCAGGAAGGCGAAGAGGGCGGAGGCGCGGCCGTGTGCCAGTTCCATGAGGTGTCCGGTGACGCCACCTTGGGACGGGTCGGGGCCGACGTGGGCCGCGTACATGCCGAAGACGGCCAGGCCTCGGGCCAGGTCCACGCCGATCAGGCGTCCCACCGGGGCTCGGCCGGTTTCCCGGGCCGCGGTCCCCTCGTTCTCCGCCGTCCCGTGGCGGGCCGTCGGCGGCCCCGCGGGCCCGGCGGGTGCCCCGAGTGCCGCCAGTGATGCCGCTGGTGCTGCCGTGTCGTCTGCGTTCTGGGTCATGCCTCCGAGGCTGGAGAGCGCCCCGGAAGCGGAGTATCCGGCGAGTGTCCGGTCCTCACCCGGCACCTGTCCGGTGCCACCCGCCGCCCGGGAGCCGCCTCCCCCCGTACGGCGGGAGTCCTCCCCCCGGGTGGCTGGAGTGTCCCGTCGGGCCGCCTGGTGACGGATTCCCCGTTCTACCGTCAAAGCGGTGACAATCGGCACGGCGCGTGGCGGAGGGCGGCGTGCGCGCGACGACGACAGGGCGGAACGCACGTGATCCGGGTAGTGGTGGTGGACGACGAGGCCCTGGTGCGGTCCGGCTTCAAGCTCATCCTGAACGCGGCCGACGACGTCGAGGTCGTCGCGACGACGGCGGGCGGCGCGGCGGTCGAGACCGTGCGGCGGGAGCGTCCCGACGTCGTGCTGCTGGACATCCGGATGCCGGACGTCGACGGGCTGACCGTGCTGCGGCGGCTGCGCGCCCTTCCGGAGCCGCCGGTGGTGGCGATGCTGACGACGTTCGACGCCGACGAGTACATCGTGACCGCGTTGCGTTCCGGCGCGGCCGGATTCCTGCTCAAGGACACCGAGCCCGAGCAACTCGCCCAGTCGGTACGGACGCTGGCGGCCGGTGGGGTGGTGATGTCGCCGAAGGCGTCGCGCGTGGTGTGGCAGGGGCACCCCGGTGCCGCGGTGGCCGTCGACGACGTCGAGGCGACCCGGGTCGGACGGCTGACCGAACGGGAGCGCGAGGTGCTCGTGCTGATCGCCGAGGGACTGTCCAACGCCGACATCGGCGGCCGGATCCATCTGAGCGCGGGCACGGTCAAGGACCACGTCAGCGCGATCCTCGCCAAGCTGCGGGTCGGTAGCCGGGTGCAGGCGGCGCTGCTCGCGCAGCGGGCGGGACTGCTCGACGACGGGCCGCGGCGCGCGGAGCCCTGGCGATGACCGCGGCCCGGGCATGGCGGGCGCGGATTCCCCATCCCGTTGTCGACGCCGTGGTCGTCGCGGTCGCCGTCGTGGACGTCCTGCTCAGCCTGGGGGAGGCGAGCCGTAGCGCGCAGGCCCTGGCCGCGGTCGCCTGTGGGGCGCTCGCCGTGCGCCGGCGCTTCCCGCTGACGGTCTTCGCGCTCACCCTGCCCGCCAGCCTCATGCTGGACATCGTGTTCGCGCCGTTCGCCGCGCTGTTCACGCTGGCCGAGCGATCCCGTGACCGCCGTCTGCTGGTGCTGTGCGCGCTGCTGTTCGCGGTCGCCTCCGCCGCGCCCTGGCCGCTGGACGACCTTTCCCCGCACGACCGCACCTGGACCGTCGTCTACTTCTTCTACACGCTCGCCACGGCCGCTGCCCCCGTCCTGCTGGGCCAGCTCGTGCAGGCACGGCAGGACCTGGCGCGGCGGCTGGTCCAGATCGAGGAGGCGCGCGAGCACGAGCGGCTGCTGCACTCGCAGGCCGTGCTCGCCCGTGAACGCGCCCAGCTGGCCCGCGAGATGCACGACGTGGTCTCCCACCAGGTCAGCCTGATCGCGGTCCAGGCCGGTGCGCTCCAAGTGGCGGCCACGGACCCGGACTTCAGAGAGGGCGCGCGCACCATCCGCACGCTCAGCGTCGACACGCTGGACGAACTGCGCCACATGGTGACCCTGTTGCGGGCCTCCGGCGGCCGGGCCACCGAACTCACGCCCCAGCCCACTCTCGCCGATCTGCACCGGCTGGTGACCACCAGTGGTATCGAGGCGGACCTGGTCGGTGAACTCCCGCACGACATCGGTACCCCGGCCCAGCGCGCGATCTACCGCACGGTGCAGGAGGGGCTGACCAACGTGCGCAAGCACGCGCCGGGCGCCTCCGCGACCGTGCGGCTCTGGCGGGACGGTGGCGGCGCCGCCTTCGGCGTGACCGTCACCAACACCCCGGCCACCCGGCCTTCCCTGCCGTTGCCCGGCTCCCGCCAGGGTCTCGTAGGTCTCAGGGAACGCGCCGAACTCCTCGACGGGATCCTCGAGTCCGGCCCCACCGCCGACGGTGGCTATGAGGTGCGGCTCCGCATCCCGGACCGCACGGGGTGAACGACCTCACCGGTGGCTCTTCGTGAAGTGACGGCGGGCCGCCACCGTCAGCAGGACGGTGCCCGCGCAGCCGACCAGGAGGTTCCCCCATTCCGGTACGTGGGCCGCGCGCAGGAGGCCCGCGACGCCGAAGCTGGTGTTCCAGCCGGCCTCCGTGACGGCCGAGCCGAAGCCCTGAACGGCCAGGAGGGTGCCGAACAACCAGAGCAGGCCCTGGCCCGGGCTGGTGTCCGGTTTCTTGAGTTGCTGCTTCGGCATGAGAACTTCCCCTCGCGTTTTTTCGATGCGGTCGCATCACATCGTGCAGCGAAAAGGGATACGATGCAAGTGCATCGGAAAAGCGGGAGGAGCGGAGCGTGCCCAAACAGGTCGACTACGAGGCACGGCGGCTGCGGATCGCCGACGCGGTCTGCGCCCTGATCGCACGGTCGGGGATGGAGGCCGTCAGCCTGCGTGACGTCGCCACCGAGGCCGACGTGTCCATGGGGGCCGTACAGCGGTGCTTCCGCAGCAAGGAGGAGATGCTGCTCTTCGCACTGGAGCACATCTCACGGCGGGTCGGCGAACGCGCCGAGGAGCGCATCGCCGCGACCTCCGCCCCACAGGCCGCATCCACCCTGCTGACCCACACCCTCACCGAACTCGCCCTGCTGGACGAGGAGTCGAGGACGCAGGCGCATGTCTGGCTGGCCTTCGTCAGCCATGCCCCGGCGGGCGAGAGACTGGCGGCCGTCCTGCGCGACACCTACGGCAAGCTGCACGACCTCGTCACGTGGCTCGTCCGGTACGGCCAGGACACCGGGGAGATCCCACAGCACCTCGACCCCACCCAGGAGGCGCACTCCCTGCTCGCCGTGGCCGACGGCCTCACCGTGCACGTCGTCGCGGGGCACCAGTCCCCGGAGGCGGCTCTGGCCGTGTTGCAGCACCACGTCGACCGCCTGTTTCGATAAGTACCGGTTCATGAATTTCCCACCACTTTCGCCCCCTGCGTACCATTGTTCTACGGTGGTTAGGAACGACGCTGCTCATATCCCGCACCGATCATCGAGGTGACGGTCATGACGGAGACCACACAGCGCAGAAACACCACAACCTCCACGACGGGCAAGCAGGACGGGGCCCCACGCCGTGATGCGGGCGGACCCGCGGAGACCCGCGGGAACACCGCGATCGCGGACACCGTCGTAGCGAAGATCGCGGGCATGGCGGCCCGGGAGGTACCCGAGGTTCACAACCTCGGCGGAGGGATGACCAGGGCCTTCGGGGCCGTGCGCCAGCGCGTGCCCGGTGGCGGCACCGGCGTCACGCAGGGAGTGAAGGTGGAGGTCGGTGAGCGTCAGGCCGCCGTCGACCTGGACGTGGTCGTCGAGTACGGCGCCGCCATCACCGACACCGCCGCGGACGTCCGCACCAATGTCGTCAACGCGATCGAGCGGATGACCGGCCTGGAGGTCGTGGAGGTCAACATCGCCGTCGACGACGTCCATCTGCCGGACGAGGAGGACGAGTCCGAACCGGAGCAGCGGCGCGTGGCCTGAGCCCTGCGGGGCGGGCAGCCCGGACGCCGGTTCGCGGGACGCCCGCGAGCCGTGTCTGGCCGTCGTGCTCGCCGGCGTCACTTCGGCACGACGACGCCGCTACGGCACGACGAGGAATGACGCGCTGCGCCGGGCGAGCAGCTTCGCCAGGGGCCGCCGAGTAGTAGCCGGGGGCCCGAGTTGCCGGGCCGAGCGGCCGGGGGCCGGCGCAGGCGGGCCTCTCGGTGAGGGCCGGGGCGGCGGGTCGGCAGGCGTGCGGGCGATCGGTGCGGGACCGTAGCGGGGGGGGCGAGTCAGGCCGAGCGCTTGCGGGAGGCCGTCTTCTTCGCGGTCGTCTTCTTCGCGGTCGTCTTCTTCGTCGTGCTCTCCGCGGTGCTCTTCGCCGCGGTGCTCTTCGCCGTGGTGCTCTTCGACGCGGTCTTCTTCGTGCCCTGCCCCGACTTGGCGGTCGACTTCTTCGCCGCCGCCGTGGTCTTCTTGGCCGCCGTCTTCTTCGCGGTGGACGTCGACTTCTTGCCGCCGGTCTGCTTGGGGGCCGCGCGGGCCGTCTTGCGCTGCGGGAGCGACTTGACCTCGGCGTGTTCGTCGGCCTCCTCGCCCCGGGACTCGCGTGCCGCGCGGACGCTGCTCTCCAGGGCCGCCATCAGGTCCAGGACCTTGCCGCCCGTCGCCGGCTCCGGGGCCTGGCGCGGTGTCTCGCCGGCGGCCTTCGCGGCGATGACCTCCTCCACCGCCTCGCGGTACTCATCGTGCAGGTCCTCCAGGTCGACCTCGCCGAGGGTGTCCATCAGGGCGTCGGCCAGATCCAGTTCCTTGTCGCGGACCGTGACGTCGGCGTCGGGGGCCAGTCCCTCGGGGGCGCGGACCTCGTCCGGCCACAGCAGGCCGTGCATGGCGATGGCGTCACCGACCACACGGAGCATGCCCAGGCGCTCCCGCCCCCGCAGGGCGAACTTCGCGATCGCCACCTTGTTGCTGCGCTTCAGCGCCTCCCGGAGCAGGGTGTACGGCTTCGCCGCGGGGGCGCCGCTCGCCTGGAGGTAGTACGCGGCGTCCATCTGCAGCGGATCGATCCGGTCGGCCGGGACGAAGGCGACGATCTCGATCGTCTTGGCCGTCGGGATCGGCAGGCTGGAGAGGTCTTCCTCGGTGATCGGGATGATCGTGCCGTCCGCGTCCTCGTAGCCCTTGCCGATCTCCCCCTGGGTGACCTCGCGGTCCTCCAGCTCGCAGAACTTGCGGTAGCGGATGCGGCCGCCGTCCTCGGTGTGGATCTGGCGGAACGAGATCGAGTGGCTCTCGGTGGCGTTCACCAGCTTGATCGGAATGCTGACCAGGCCGAAGGAGATGGCGCCGTTCCAGATGGATCTCACGTGCAGCACCCTTCCGGTCACTGTCGGGAGCGTTCGTCATGATTTGCGTGGGATTCTTATCGTATGGCGCCTATCACAGAGGTGGAGGGGCGACGGCTCGCGCTCAGCAATCTGGAGAAGGTGCTGTATCCCGCCACCGGCTTCACCAAGGGCGAGGTGCTGCACTACTACGCGACCGTCGCCGAGGTCCTGCTGCCCCACCTGCGGGACCGGGCGGTGTCCTTCCTGCGCTACCCGGACGGGCCGGACGGCCAGGTGTTCTTCACGAAGAACGTCCCCCCGGGTACGCCCGAGTGGGTCACCACCGCCGAGGTGCCGCGGGTCGAGGGGCCCTCGCGGATGGTCCTGGTGCAGGACCTGCCGAGCCTGATGTGGTCGGCGAACCTGGTGACCGAGTTCCACACCCACCAGTGGCTCGTCGGCACGCCGGACGAGGCCGACCGGATCGTCTTCGACCTCGATCCGGGGGCGCCCGCCGGCATCGTGCAGTGCTGCGAGGTCGCGCTGTGGCTGCGGGAACGGCTGGCCGCGGACGGCATCGAGGCCCACGCCAAGACCTCCGGCTCGAAGGGCCTGCACCTGCTCGCCGCCGTGCGCGGGGCGTCCTCGGAGCGGGTGTCCGAGTACGCCAAGGCGCTGGCCGTCGAGGCGGAGCAGGCCATGCCCCGGCTCGCGCTGCACCGCATGACCCGGAGCCTGCGGCCGGGGAAGGTGTTCGTCGACTGGAGCCAGAACGCCGCGCGGAAGACCACGGCGACCCCCTACACCCTTCGGGCCCGCCCCGAACCGACCGTCTCGGCCCCCGTGACCTGGGAGGAGGTCGAGGAGTGCCGCTCACCGGGCCGTCTGGATCTCCGGGCGACGGACATCGCACCCCGGGTGCAGGACTACGGGGACCTGCTCGCCCCGCTGCTGGATCCGGATCGGGCGGGGCGACTGCCGTAGGAAGCAGGCTGAGCGCCCAGTGGCTCGGGGGTGAGGGTCATGGGGCGGCCGCGGGGTGCGTCGTGGCTGATCGCGCAGTTCCCGCGCCCCCGGGGGCGTGCCTCACACCCGCATCCAGGTGTTCCGGTCCCGTGCCATCGCGTGCAGCGCCTCCACGTCCGCCGGTTTCAGGACACCGCCGTGGCCGGCCAGGGCCGGGACGTCCGGATCGGTCAGGACACGGACCTCACGCGGTGCGGCCGGGACCGACACGGACGCCGGTTCCACCAGGGTGAGCACCGGGCGGACCTCCGCCGTCAGGGCGTACGAGGCGCGGTCGGCGTCGGCGCGGAGGCGGCTGAGCAGGGGGTCGGACATGCGGCGACCCAGGGTGACCATGGGGTCGGCCACCGTCACGCGCTGCTTGCGTGCGTACAGCGTGTGCAGGGCGAACAACCCGCCGGGGCCGATCAGCAGGTGGTGGATGCGGCTGCCGCCGGGCAGCGGGACGGAGTGCAGGGCGTGCCAGCCGGCGCCGTCCAGGCGGTCCAGGGCCTCCCCGACGGCCTGCTCGGCCTCCAGGGCCCTGCGGCGCGGGTCGGGGCGCAGCCGGCGGGTGGGGCCGGGATCGCGGTCGAGGGCGACGAGGAGGGCCTCGCCGGGGCGGTTGGGGGCCAGGTCGTCGTCGGGGTGCAGGGCCAGCCGGGCGAGTTCGGCGGGGGTCGGCACCGGGGGCGGTCCCACCGTCACCGAGCCGGTGATGAAGGGCCCGAGGGCCCGGAGCACGTCGTCCTGGCGGTCCTCGCCGAGCAGGTTGACCCGGGCCGCCTCCCGGTCGTACCAGGCGATGTTCCGGCCGTCCGGGAGGCAGACGTACAGCCGCTCCTGGCCCTGTCGCCAGGTCGGTATGACGCGCAGTCCGTCCATGCACCATCACCCCAGTCCATGGGAACAGGCGGGGTGCTGCGGGGGCAAGAACCCGGTTACCTTTGGAAGGAGTTGGGCGGTGATGCTGGGGAGGCGCCGTTGCGTACCCGCAGGAAACCCGATGTGCCGGCTCCGCAGAGCCCGTGGAACGAGGTGGTCCCCGGGCTGTGGATGGGCGGCCACGAGTACGCGGCCGGCGTGGGCCGGCTGGAGTTCGCGATCGTACGGGACGAGTTCGATCTCGTGCAGACGCTGCTGCGGCTGCCCGGGCACGGGCCCGATCCGGGCGTCGCGCACCACGTCTGGCCCATCCCCGACGGACCTCTCGACGGGACGCAGCTCGCCGGGGTGATCCGGCTGGCCGAGGCCGCGTGCGAGGCGCTGGACGCGGGCCGCAAGGTCCTCGTTCGCTGTTACCACGGGTACAACCGCTCCGGCCTGGTCGTCGCGCACGCGCTGATGCGCCAGGGGCACTCCGCAGACGCGGCGATCCGGCTGATCCGGGACCGCCGTTCGCCCTGGGCGCTGCACAACGACCTGTTCGTCGACTATCTGCGGGCCGGACTGGCCACGGCCCGGCTGCTGGAGGAGCTGACCGATTAGCGCGGCGAACGGGCCCCTCGCGTGCATGAAGGGGCTCCCTCGCGCGCAAATGGGACTTCCGTACGAATAAGGTGAACGGGGCCGACGGTCGGTCCGAGTCGTGTGATCACTCTCGAACCGCAGGAGTCCAGTGCCCGCCCGCCGCCCCGGAAGAGCCGCCCGCCGCGCCGCCGTCCTCGCCCTCCTGCTGGCCTGCGCGGCCGGCTGCGGGGACGCCGGCGGTCTCGAGGGCGCCGGCGCGACCCCGACGGCGGTCGGTCCGGCCCGGCTCTGGCCGGAGCTGACCCCGGCGTCCAGTCCCGCCTTCGAGATCGGCGAGGTGAACACCGAGGTGGTCAAGGGTGTCACCGTCCCCCGCGACGACGACATCCGCGACGTGGACCCGGTCAGGATCGTCCGGGCCGAGATCGCCGCGCACGCGGGCGACTACGAGGGCGGCAAGGCGCCCTACCGGGACACGGCCCGGCGGATGGCCGACTGCCGCGAGGGGCCGGGGCACGGCCGGTGCCCGGTCCTCAGGCCGTACTACCGGGACCTGACCGGCGACGGGCACGACGACCTGACGCTGGGTTTCCCGCTGCTGCCCGGCAAGACCACCGCGGTGCGCGTCTACACCGTCGAGAAGCACCGGCTCATGCAGGTCATGGCGTGGGAGGACGCGCTGAGCGGCGTCGAGCTGGCCGGGCGCTCGCTCGTCATCCGCTCGCCGTCCGAGGTCGCCGGCTACGAGTACCGCCTGCAGTGGACCTGGGACCGGGAGGAGCGGGCCATGCTCCTCACTCACGACGAGATGCTGCGCACCGGCCCGCGGAAACACTCCCACCACCCCTCCGTCCCACCCGCCGCCTCGCCCTCTGCCTCCCCCTCGGCGAGTACCGGATGAGACGACCCGCCCTCCCCCGGTGGTCCGGGACGCTCGCCGCGAAGGCCGCCGCCTTCATCACGGTGATGTGCTGCGCGCTGGCCGCCCTGCTCGGCGTCCTGGTGCACGTGCAGGTGACGAACCAGACCGTCGGCCAGGCCCGTGACCAGGCGCTGCAGCGGCTGGCGATGACGACGGAGCGGTACGAGGCCGGCGACCCGCTCAGGCGGGGTGCCGGGCTGGATCCCCCGGGCCTGCCCCGGCAGCTGCGGGAGCTGGCGGTCGCCGGGGACCACGGCACGATGGTCGCCGACTTCGCGGGGCGCCCCACGATGTGGGCGGCAGGGCCCGCCGACGGCGACCGGGCCCTGGCGGTGGCGGTCGACTACTCCCAGCAGGCGCGCACCATCGAGGGCCTGGACCGGGCGATCCTGTGGTCGTCGGGCCTGGCGATCGGGGCGACGCTGCTGGTCGGTGCCTTCGCGGTGACCCGTGTGACGCGGCGCCTGCACACCACGGCTCTGGTGGCCCGGCGGATCAGCGCGGGTGACCTGGACGCACGTGTGAACGATCCTCGTACGCGGCCGCGCTCCGGGGTTCCGGCGCGCCCGCAGGACGAGGTGGCCGCGGTCGCCGCGGCGCTGGACTCCATGGCGTCGTCGTTGCAGAGCAAGCTGCTCGCCGAGCAGCGGTTCACGGCGGACGTGGCGCACGAGCTGCGGACCCCGCTGACCGGGTTGCACGCGGCGGCCGAACTGCTGCCGGCGGGCCGCCCGACGGAGCTGGTGCGGGACCGGGTCGCGGCACTGCGCACGCTCACCGAGGACCTGCTGGAGATCTCCCGGCTGGACACCGGCCGGGAACGGCTGGAGCTGGACACCGAGCGGTTGGGGCCGCTGGCCGAGCGGGTGGTGCGGGGCACGGGCAAGGGCACGGAGGTCAGGGTCGTGCGGGACGTGTCCGTGGAGACGGACCGGCGCCGGCTGGAGCGAGTGCTGGGAAATCTCGTGGCGAACGCGCACAAGCACGGGCGGGGGCCGGTCGTTCTGACGGTGGACGGACCGGTGGTCACCGTGCGCGATCACGGGGACGGTTTTCCGGAGTACCTGGTGGCGCACGGGCCGCAGCGGTTCCGGACGGAGGGGGGTGCGAAGGGGCATGGGCTGGGGCTGACCATCGCCCTGGGACAGGCGGAGGTGCTGGGGGCGCGGCTGTTGTTCGCCAATGCCCCGGACGGCGGGGCGGTGGCGACGCTGACGCTGGAAGGGCGGTAGGAGCTCGGGACCGCGAACCGTCCTCCGGCCGCGGGCCGGTCGTGGTTGTTCGCGCAGTTCCCCGCTCCCCTTCAGGACGCCCTCTGTGCGCCGGTGCTGACACTCGGCCAGATCAAAGCACACAATGCGCCTCATTTATGTAGATTCCGGGCATGAGCAAGGTCGGAATCACCGTGGCGACGGCGGGCCCGCCGGCGCCCGCCGTCCGCCGCCTCCCCCGGCGCCGTGGCGTCGAACTCGCCCTCATCGTCCTGGCCGTACTGCTGTCCGTGTACGGCTACTGCGCCGTCGGCCTCGCCCAGCACGGCACCCTCCCGCCCGGTGCCGCCGGTTACGGCGCCGGGCTAGGCGTGCTCGCGCTCCTGGCGCATCTGGCCGTACGCCTGCGGGCGCCCTACGCCGACCCCCTGCTCCTGCCCATCGGCGTGCTGCTCAACGGGCTCGGCCTGGTGCTCATCTACCGGCTCGACCTGGAGACCCCGGGCGACCGGGCGGCACCGGCCCAACTGGTGTGGTCGACGCTGGGCGTGGCGCTGTTCATCCTGGTCGTCCTGCTGCTGCGCGACCACCGGGTGCTCCAGCGCTACACGTACGTCTGTGTCGTCGCCGCGCTCGTGCTGCTCACCCTGCCGATCCTGTTCCCAGCGGTGAACGGCGCCCGCATCTGGATCCGGGTCGCCGGGTTCTCCATTCAGCCGGGCGAGTTCGCGAAGGTGCTGCTGGCGGTGTTCTTCGCCGCGTACCTGGCCGCGAACCGCAGCGCCCTCGCCTACACCGGCCGCCGCGTCTGGAAACTCCAGCTGCCCACCGGGCGGGTCCTCGGCCCGATCCTCGCCGTCTGGCTGGTGAGCGTCGGCGTCCTGGTCCTGGAACGCGACCTCGGCACGTCGCTGCTGTTCTTCGGGCTGTTCGTCGTCCTCCTCTACGTCGCGACCGGCCGCACCGGCTGGATCGCCGTCGGTCTGCTGCTGGCCGCGCTGGGTGCGGTCGCCGTGGGCCGGCTGGAGCCGCACGTGCACAGCAGGATCGAGACGTGGCTGCACCCCTTCGCCTCCATCGAGTCGGGCGAGGGCGCGAACCAGCTCGCCCAGTCGCTGTTCGCCTTCGCGGAGGGCGGTCTCCTCGGTACGGGCCTGGGCCTCGGCCACTCGGTCCTGATCGGCTTCGCGGTGAAGTCGGACTTCATTCTGGCCACCGCCGGTGAGGAGCTGGGCCTCGCGGGCCTGTCCGCGATCTTCCTCCTCTACGGTCTGCTGGTGGAACGCGGCTACCGGGCCGGCCTCGCCCTGCGCGAGCCCTTCGGACGGCTGCTGGCGGTCGGCCTCGCCTCGCTCGTGGCGCTCCAGGTGTTCGTGATCGCGGGCGGCGTGACCGGTCTGATCCCGCTGACCGGCATGGCGATGCCGTTCCTGGCACAGGGCGGCTCGTCGGTGGTCACCAACTGGGCGATCGTGGCCCTGCTGGTCCGGGTGAGCGACTCGGCCCGGCGACAGCACGACGGGCGGGGCACCCCGTGACGCGGCACATCCGGCACGCCGGGTTCTTCTGCGCCCTGCTGCTGGTGGCCCTGCTGCTCAACGCCGCCCGCGTCCAGGTCGTCCAGGCCCCGGCGTACGACGGCAACCCCGCCAACCGGCGCCCGGACATCGCCCGTTACGAGCAGCCGCGCGGGGACATCCTGGTCGGCGGCCGGCCCGTCACCGGCTCGAAGGACACCCGCGAGCACCTCCGCTACGAACGGACCTACGCCGACGGCCCGTTGTACGCCCCGGTCACCGGCTTCGCCTCCCAGCTGTACGGGACGACGCTCCTGGAGAACGCCGAGGACGACGTGCTCTCCGGCACGCATCCGATGCTGGTGCCGTTCCCGCTGTGGAACGACTTCACGCGGGCGCGGTACCGGGGCGGCGACGTCGTGACGACCCTCGACCCGGCCGCACAGCAGGCGGCGTACCGAGGGCTCGCCGGGCGCAAGGGCGCGGTGGCGGCACTGGATCCGTCGACCGGCCGGATCCTGGCCCTGGTCTCCGCCCCGTCCTACGACCCCCAGCCCCTGTCCGGCAACGGAACCGCGGCGTCCAGGGCGTGGCGGCGGCTGAACGCCGACCGGGACCGCCCGATGCTCAACCGGGCGGTACGGCAGACGTACCCACCGGGCTCGACCTTCAAGGTCGTCACCGCGGCGGCCGCGCTGGACGCCGGCCTGATCACGAACCTGGACGCGCCGACCGGCTCCCCCGACCCCTACACCCTGCCCGGGACGAGGACGCGCCTGACGAACGAGTCCAGGCGCTGCAGGGACGCGACGGTCCGGGAGGCGTTCACGTTCTCCTGCAACACGGTGTTCGCGAAGCTCGGCGTGGAGGTGGGCGCGACGGGGATGGCGGCCAAGGCACACGCCTTCGGCTTCAACAACGACGTGCTGAGAGTTCCTTTCCCGGTGGCACGGTCCACCTTCGACTCCTCGCTCGACCGGGCGCAGCTCGCGCTGTCGTCGATCGGCCAGTACAACACGCGCGCCACACCGCTCCAGATGGCGATGGTCGCGGCCGCCGTCGCGAACCGTGGTGAGGTGCGGGAGCCGTATCTGGTGGAGCGGACGACCCGGCCGGGCGGCAGCACCCTCGCCACGGCCGGCTCGCGCCCGGTCCGCCGGGCGATGTCCTCCTCGACCGCCGGCCGGCTGCGCGCGCTGATGCGGGACGTGGTCAGGAACGGCACGGGACGCGTCGCGGCGATCCCCGGCGCCAAGGTCGGCGGCAAGACCGGCACGGCCCAGCACGGCCCCGGCAACTCCGGTACGCCGTACGCCTGGTTCGTCGCCTGGGCGCAGGGCTACCACGAAGCGGCGTCGCGGGTGGCGGTCGCGGTGGTCCTGGAGGACGCGAGGTCGGACCGCGGGCACATCAGCGGCGGCGACGCGGCGCCGATCGCACGGGCGGTGATGAAGGCGGTACTCAACTCCCGGGAACGGGTGCCCAGTTCGTGAGACGGGGGTACCGCGACAGGGATCTCCCGACCTACCGTTCGGTCCATGACCCATTCTGCCGCCGCGTACGAGCTCGCCCAGGTCAACATCGCCCGCCTCAAGGCGCCGCTGGACACCCCGCTGCTGAAGGACTTCGTCGACAGCCTCGACCCGGTCAACGCGGACGCCGACGCGGCCGACGGCTTCGTCTGGCGCCTGCAGGACGACAACGGCGACGCCACCGACATCTCGGTCTTCGGTGACTCCTGGCTCATCATCAACATGTCGGTCTGGCGCGACACCGACGCCCTGACCGCGTTCATGTACCGAGGCAGGCACCGGGAGATGCTGGCCCGTCGCCGTGAGTGGTTCGAGCGCGTCCAGGAGGCCATGGCCACGCTCTGGTGGGTCCCGGCGGGTCACCGCCCCACGGTCGCCGAGGCGGAGTCCCGCCTCCTGCACCTGCGCACCCACGGCCCGACCCCGTACGCCTTCACCCTGCGCACGTCGTTCCCGCCCCAGGGGGCGACGCCGCTGCTCCGCGAGGTGCCGGAGGGGCTGGGCTGTTCGGTCTGAGGTCCTGCCATGTGACCGAACGGACCCTCAACCGTCGAGCCGCTCTCCGGCCTCGATGGCCCCCCGCACCTCCGCCACCCGCTCCCGCTCCTCCGCCGCGAACCGCTCGGCGTCCAGCTTCTCGGCGATCTCCTCGTCCCGGGACATCAGCAGGTCAAGGTCGGAGTCGCCCATCTCCAGGACGCCCATGTCGACGTAGGCCTGCTGGAGCCGTCTGCCCCACAGGCCGATGTCCTTGACGCAGGGGACGATGCGGCTGAAGAGGAGCTTGCGGAAGAGGGCGAGGAACTCGGACTGCTCACTGCAGGCCTCCGCCTCGGCCTTGGGGATGCCGAAGTTCTCCAGCACCTCGACCCCGCGCAGCCGGTCGCGCATCAGATAGCAGCCCTCGATCACGAACTCCTCGCGCTCACGCAGCTCGGCATCGGTGAGCTGCTTGTAGTAGTCGCGCAGGGCCATCCGCCCGAAGGCCACGTGCCGGGCCTCGTCCTGCATGACGTAGGCGAGGATCTGCTTGGGAAGGGGCTTGTCGGTCGTGTCCCGGATCATCCCGAAGGCGGCGAGCGCCAGCCCCTCGATCAGGACCTGCATCCCGAGGTAGGGCATGTCCCAGCGCGAGTCGCGCAGGGTGTCGCCGAGCAGGGCCTGGAGGTTGTCGTTGATCGGGTACAGCAGCCCGATCTTCTCGTGCAGGAAACGGCCGTAGATCTCGGCGTGCCGGGCCTCGTCCATCGTCTGGGTCGCCGAGTAGAACTTGGCGTCCAGGTTGGGGACCGACTCCACGATCCGGGCGGCGCAGATCATCGCGCCCTGCTCGCCGTGCAGGAACTGGCTGAACTGCCAGGAGGCGTAGTGCCGGCGCAGTTCGCCCTTGTCCCGGTCCGAGAGCTTCGCCCAGTGCCGGGTGCCGTAGAGGGACATCGCCTCGTCCGGGGTCCCCAGCGGATCGTACGGATCGACCTCCAGCTCCCAGTCGATCCGCTTCTGGCCGTCCCACTGCTTGTCCTTGCCCTTCTGGTAGAGGGCCAGGAGGCGGTCACGGCCGTCGTCGTACTCCCAGTTGAAACGGGCCGCGCCGGTCGCCGGAACCCGCCAAACGGGCTCTTCCGGTACTTCGGAGTACACGTCGAAGGTCGGCATGTCCCGCAGGTTCACAGGTAGTAGACGCCGGGTCAACAAGTGGCGCGCGAGGGATTGACGAGCTTGCTGACAGGCAGTCTCATAAGGAGGGACGGTGACGTGTGCACAACGAGGTGGGCAGCCATGACGACCCTGACGGAAGCCGACGCGCTCGACGGCCTGCTCGATGCCCTGGGCCTGCTCAAGGACCGGGAGCAGGTGGCCCAGCGGCTGCTCGACTCCTCCGCCAAGCATTCCTTCGACCCGGACGAGGAGCTGGACTGGGACGCGCCCTTCGAGGAGGGCAAGTGGTTCTGGCCGCCGGAGCTGGTGTCGCTGTACGACACCCCGCTGTGGAAGCGGATGAGCGAGGAACAGCGCATCCTGCTGTCCCAGCACGAGGCCGCGGCGCTGGCGTCGCTCGGCATCTGGTTCGAGATCATCCTCATGCAGCTGCTGGTCCGTCACATCTACGACAAGGCGGCGACGAGCGCGCACGTGCGTTACGCGCTGACCGAGATCGAGGACGAGTGCCGGCACTCCAAGATGTTCGCCCGGCTGATATCCCGCGGCGGTACGCCCTGGTACCCGGTGAGCCGTGTGCACCAGCACCTCGGCCGTCTCTTCAAGACGATCTCGACCACACCGGGTTCCTTCACGGCCACGCTGCTCGGGGAGGAGGTGCTCGACTGGATGCAGCGCCTGACGTTCCCCGACGAGCGGGTCCAGACGCTGATCCGCGGTGTCACCCGCATCCACGTCGTGGAGGAGGCCCGGCACGTGCGCTACGCCCGGGAGGAACTGCGCCGCCAGATGGTGACGGCGCCCAGGTGGTCCCAGGAGTTCACGCGGGTCACGTCCGGGGAGTTCGCCCGTGTCTTCTCGGTGGCGTTCGTGAATCCCGAGGTGTACACGAACGTGGGGCTGGACAAGCGGGAGGCGCTCGCGCAGGTGCGGGAGAGTGGGCATCGGCGTGAGGTGATGCAGACGGGGTCGAAGCGGTTGACCGACTTTCTGGATGACATCGGGGTGCTGCGGGGGGTGGGGCGGCGGTTGTGGAAGTCGTCGGGGTTGCTGGGGTAGGACTGCGTCGCTTGGGCCGGGGTTCTGTGCTGCCGGGTTCCGGAGCTCGGTGTTGTTGCGTGCCGCCCCAGCGGCACGATTGCCCGCAGCTAGGCGGGACGGCGGCCCGCAGCCAGAGCGACCACGATGCACCCGCATTCGCGTACGCACGGAAGGGGACGTGTCGGGGGGTGTCCGCCCGCAGCGGTTGGCGCGTCAACGGGGAGTCAGTCGGTGTCCGAGTCCATCGCGCCGTTCCGAGGACGGACACCCCCCGGCGCGGCCCCGACCCACCGCCCGGGTCAGGCGGGCAGCGGACGGTTACGCTGCCGGACATGACGCCAACCGCCCCCACCCCCGCCTACCGGCGCCTCAGTGTCGAGGAGCGTCGCAGTCAGCTGCTCACTGCGGCGCTGAACCTCTTCGCGCACCGGGCACCGGAGGACGTGTCCCTGGACGACGTGGCGGAGGCGGCCGGGGTGTCGCGGCCGTTGGTGTACCGGTACTTCCCGGGCGGCAAGCAGCAGCTGTACGAGGCCGCCCTCAGGTCCGCCGCCGACGAGCTGCGGCACTGTTTCGACGAACCCCGCGAGGGCCCCCTCCTCCCCCGCCTCTCCCGCGCCCTGGACCGCTACCTCAGCTTCGTGGACGAGCACGACGCCGGCTTCAGCGCCCTCCTCCAGGGCGGCAGCGTCGTCGAGACGTCGCGCACCACCGCCATCGTCGACGGCGTACGCCGCGTCGCCGCCGAGCACATCTTCCAGCACCTCGACGTCACCGCGCCCGGCCCGCGTCTGCGCATGACCGTCCGGATGTGGATCACCGCCGTGGAGGCCTCGTCACTCATCTGGCTCGACGAGGACAAGGATCCGCCGGCCACGGACCTGCGCGACTGGCTGGTCGAGCAGTTCGTGGCCATGCTGAGCGTGACCGCCCGCCGCGACCCGCGGACCGACGCCCTGGTCCGGGCGCTCGCCGAGGATGTCTGACACTGGTCCCGTGAAGAGCGAAGACACCCCCTTCGAGGGCGGCCCCATGGACGGCAGGGTCCTGCCCGTCCTGCTCGGCGTCACCGGCCACCCGCCGAAGACGTACCGCATCCCTGTCCCCGACCCCGAGGGCGGTCCGCCGACCGTCCTGGTCTACCGCCGCGTACCCCGGGAAGAGGGCAGGGTCCGGATGACCCAGCGCTGGAAGTACGAGTACGCCCCTGAGGGCGTCCAGCCCCGGCGACTCAACTGGCCCTGGTCAAAGCCAGACGCCACGCCGCCCGGCAAGCCGGACGACGCCGACGGGTGACCTCGTTGCGCCGAACCGCGCACACTCGGCGCGCGCACCGCTCGCACACCCCTGATCCTCACGATGTCCGGTGGCAAAGGGCCACCCTCGCATCGGAGGTGATGGAATGTCAGGAAAACTCGGGCGTCTGGCTCTGGCCTGCATCGCGGCGACGGCAGCCGGAGCCGTCCTCGCAGTACCCGCGACTGCCGTCCCCGAGCCCAGTCCCGGTCCCGTACCCGCCCCCGCCGTCCCCGGCCCCAGCCCTGCCCCCGGCCCCGACACGGCTTCCGTAGCCCGCCTCCTGAAAGACCTTCAGAAGCTCTACCGCGAGGCGGAGAAGGCCACCGAGGCCTACAACACCACCGAGGACCGGCTGGAGAAGCAGCGCGCCGAGACCGACCGCCTGGACCGCGCCCTCGCGCGCGCCCGGCTCTCCCTGCACGACAGCCGGGGCGCGGCCGGCCGCCTGGCCCGGCAGCAGTACCAGGGCAGCAGCGACATCTCCCCGTACGTACGACTGCTCCTGGCCCGCGATCCCCAGCGCGCGATCGACCAGGGGCATGTGATCGGCCGGCTCGCGCAGGAGCGGGCGGACACCATCGGCCGGCTGACCGGTGACGAGGAAAGGGCCCACGACCTGGCCCGCAGGGCCCGCACGGCCCTGGACCAGCAGCTCGCCCTCACCGAACAGCGCAGGAAGGAACGGGACGAGGTCCGCGACCGTCTGCGGGAGGTCGAGGAACTGCTCGCCTCCCTCAACCGGGACCAGCTCGCCGCCCTCGCCGAGTTCGAGAGGAACGGGATCAGGACGGCGCAGAAGGAGCTCATGGCGTCCGGCGCGCTCAGCGGAGCCCGCACACCGACGGCCGGGGGCGGCCGGGCCCTGCGCTACGCCGTGCGGCAGATCGGCAAGCCGTACGAGTGGGGCGCGGAGGGCCCGAAGACGTACGACTGCTCGGGGCTGACCTCGCAGGCGTGGGCGGACGCCGGGACGCCCGTCCCCCGGACCAGCCAGGAGCAGTGGAAGGAACTGAAGCGGATCCCGCTGACCGAGCTGCGCCCGGGTGACCTGGTCGTGTACTTCCCCGAGGCCACGCACGTGGCGCTGTACCTCGGCAACGGCATGGTCGTGCAGGCGCCCCGGCCGGGCGCGACGGTGAAGGTGTCACCGATCGCGGCCAACCCGGTCCTGGGCGCGGTACGCCCCGACCCGGACGGGAAGCCCCTGCGGCGGTTCGAGCCACCGGAGCTTCCCGAGGGCGCCACGGACGGGTCGGACGAGGGATACGCGGAGGTCGGAGACTACGCGGCGCCCGCGCCGGACACCTCGACCAGGTAGGCCTGCGCCTTCTCCGGGTCGTAGAAGAAGTTCTCGAAGTCGGCCGGGTTGTTGAAGCCGTTGGCGAACCGGTCGGCGACCGGCTGGAGCTCGCCGGCGGCGCCGATCAGGTTCAGGATGTGCTCCGGCGGCGGCGCGAGCATCGCGTTGGTCCACTTGGTGACGTGCTGGGCGGTGTCCCAGTAGCGGTCGAAGGTGGCCCGCATCCACTCCTCGTCGAACGGCTTGTCGCCGTGCTCGACGATCGAGGAGAGGTAGGCGGCGGCGCACTTGGACGCGGAGTTCGAGCCCTGCCCGGTGATCGGGTCGTTCGCCACGACGACGTCCGCCACGCCCAGCACGAGCCCGCCGCCGGGGAGACGGCCGATCGGGTTGCGGACGGTGGGGGCGTAGCGGCCGGCGAGGGTGCCGCCGGCGTCGGTCAGTTCGACCTTGGTGGCCCGCGCGTACTCCCAGGGGACGTACCGCTCCATGAGTTCCAGGGTCAGGGAGAGGTGCTCCGCCGGGTCCTTGACGCCGTTGAAGACGTCGAGCGGGCCGCCGGGTATGCCCTCCCAGAACAGGATGTCGGCGCGGCCGGAGGTGGTGAGGGTCGGCATGACGAACAGCTCGCCGACGCCCGGCACGAGGTTGCAGCGGACCCCCTCGGTGTCCGGGTGCTCGGGGCGCGGGCCGAGGCCGTGGACGTACGACACGGCCAGCGCGCGCTGCGGCTCGCTGTACGGGGAGCGCTCCGGGTCGCGGGCGAACATCTGGACCAGCTCGCCCTTGCCGGCCGAGACGAGCACCAGGTCGTACGTGCGGGAGAAGTAGTCGAGGTCGCCGACGGCCGCGCCGTGGATGACGAGCTGCCCGCCGCGCTGCGCGAACGTCTCCATCCAGCCGGCCATCTTCACCCGCTGGTCGACCGACTGCGCGTACCCGTCGAGCCGGCCCAGCCAGTCGATCGCACGGGCCGCGGGCCCCTCGGCCCAGGAGCCGGGTGCGGCGACCGAGACGCCGAGCCCCTCGATCTTCGGGGCCTGGGACTCCCAGAAGTTCAGCTGGAGATCGCGCTCGTGCTGCAGGGCCGTGTGGAACATGCACTGCGTCGACATGACCCGGCCGGTACGGATCTCGTCCGCCGTCCGGTTGGACATCAGGGTGACCTCGTACCCCTGCGTCTGGAGGCCGAGAGCGATCTGGAGCCCGGACTGACCGGCTCCGACGACGAGTATCTTCCGCATGCGGGGCTTTCCTCTACTCGGGGGTTTCGTCGAGCGCGTGGCCCACGAGGGCCAGGAGGGTCTCGATCACGGAGATCCGGCGACGCGCGTCCATGATCATGACAGGTATGTGTCGCGGGATGGTCAGCGCCTCCCGCACGTCCTCCGCGTCGAACATCTCGCTGCCGTCGAAATGGTTGACCGCGACGACGTACGGCAGTCCGGAACTCTCGAAGTAGTCCAGTACCGGGAAGCTGTCTTTCAGACGACGCGTGTCGGCCAGGACGACGGCGCCGATGGCGCCGCGCACGATGTCGTCCCACATGAACCAGAACCGCTGCTGGCCCGGCGTGCCGAACAGGTAGAGCACCAGGTCGTCGTCGAGCGTGATCCGCCCGAAGTCCATGGCCACCGTGGTGGTGGACTTGCCCGGCGTGGCGGTGAGGTCGTCGGTGGCCTCGCTCGCCTCGGTCATCAGCGCCTCGGTCTGCAGGGGCGTGATCTCCGAGACGGCGGTGACGAGTGTGGTCTTGCCCACGCCGAAACCGCCCGCCACCACGATCTTCGTGGCGATGGGAGCGCGGGTGCGGTCCGTCTGCCAGGCGTGCATGTTCTCGTCGGGCTGAACGAACGGGGTTGTACCAGAGACGCCGTGAGCGGCGTCAGAGACGACGGAGTCCACTCAGCACCCTTTCCAGCAGAGCTCGGTCCGGGCGGCCCGTGCCATGGCCCGTTCCCGTTCCGTACACACGGATCTTTCCCTGGTCCGCGAGGTCGCTGAGGAGCACGCGGACCACGCCGAGCGGCATCTTCAGCAGCGCGGCGATCTCGGCCACCGTACGCATCCGGCGGCACAGTTCGACGATGGCCTGGAGCTCCGGCATCACGCGGGTGGAGAGGGAGCCGTTCGTCAGTTCCCGGCGCTCCTCCGGGGCCTCCAGCGCGGCCGTGCTCGCCACGAACGTCTCCACGAGGAGGACGTGGCCGAAGCGGGTCCGGCCGCCGGTGAGCGAGTAGGGGCGGACCCGGGCGGGTTTGCGGTCACCCCCGCGGACCGGGAGATGATGCTTGGGCGTACTCATCGGGCCCTCCCCGTCGTCGTCTGGGAATCCTCGAGGGATTTACGGAGTTCGCTGCGGAGTTCGGGCGTCAGGACGTGGCCGGCGCGGCCCACGAACAGTGCCATGTGGTAGGCCACCACGCTCATGTCGCAGTCCGCGCTGCCGTGGACGCCGAGCAGCGATCCGTCGCTGATGGACATCACGAACAGGCTGCCCTCGTCCATCGCGATCATCGTGTGCCTGACCCCGCCGAAGTCCATCAGCTTGGCGGCGCCGACGGTGAGGCTGCCGATGCCGGAGACGATGGTGGCCAGGTCGGCGGCGGAGCCGCGCGGGCCGCTCCGCTTGGTGCCGCGAGCCTGGAGGGCGTCCCGCGCCTCCTTGTTGCGGTGGTCGTCGGACGACAGCAGGAGCAGTCCGTCGGACGAGACGACCGCGACCGAGAGGATGCCGGGGACCTCCTCGACGAGGTTGGTCAGCAGCCAGTGCAGGTTGCGGGCCTCACTGCTCAGTCCGATCAGTCCGAAGGTACTGGGAGCGGTCAACTGCTTGCCTCCTCGACTGTGCCCCCCGTGGCTTCTTCGGATTCAGCTGGTCCTGATGTGCCGGTGGCCGGCCGCTTGTGCGAGGCCGTCTGCTCGGCGATCTCCGCCTCCACCTCGCGGTAGCCGGCCTGGGCGCCCTGGCGGAAGCCGCCGAGGCGGCGGCGGAGGGCTTCGGCGTCCACGGAGCCGCTGCGGCGGCGTGGTTCGGTGGTCTGGGCGGTGATCTTCGGAGTGCGCTTGGGGAGGCCCTTGTCGGTGACGCGTTCGTGTTCGACGTCGGCCTCCGCCTCGGCTTCGCCTTCGGCGTGGTCGTTCCCACCCGCACCCCCCGTGCGGGTTTCGTGGTCGTGTGCGGGTGGCGCCTGCGGGGCGGACTCGCCGTCGGCGGCTGCGGGGCGGTGGTGAGCCGGGTGCGGCTGCGCCTGCCACGCCGGCTCAGGCTCGTCCTGCCGGGCCGGGGCGGGTTCCCGCTGTGCTTCGGATGCCGTCGCCGCATGCGGCGCCGTGGGCGAGTCGGTCTGCTGCGCCGGGATCAGCAGCTCCATCGTGGTCTCGGCGGGCGTCTCCAGCGGGGCGACCGGGGCTTCGGCTTCCGCGGGGGCGGGTTCCGCGGGCGCGGTCGGTCCGGTCCCTGCCTCGGCGTGCGGCGTTGCTGCCGGCCGGGCCTCGTCCGCCGGTTCCGGATGCCCGGCGGTCTCGACGGACCCCGCGGATTCGATCGACCCCGCGGACGCTGCCGGCCCGGCGGCCTCGTCCTGCTGTACCGCCTTCTCCGCCAGCGCCACCAGCGGGTCCCCACCGCTCGCGCGGCCGTACAGGACGTTGGAGTTGGCCTCGGCGTCGGCACCGGGGAGGGAGAAGCTCTGGGTCGTGCTCGAGAGCGGGCCGGACGCCGGGACCGCCGCGGGCGTGGCCGCCGCGAGCAGGGTGCGGGGCAGGACGACGACCGCCGCGACACCGCCCTGCTTCTGCTCGCGCAGCTGCACCCGCACACCGTGGCGGTGGGCGAGGCGGGCCACGACGTACAGGCCGAGGCCGAGACCGTCCTCGCCCTCCTGGTCGTACGGCGCCTCCGGGTCGAAGTCGCCGAGGCGGGCGTTCAGCCGCTCCAGCCGGTCCTCGGTCATGCCGATGCCCTCGTCCTGGACCGAGAGCATGACCTCCCCGTTCTCCAGCAGCCAGCCGGAGATCTCGACGGGCAGGTCGGGCGGGGAGAACGAGGTGGCGTTCTCCAGGAGTTCGGCCAGCAGGTGGGAGAGGTCGTCCGCGGCGAACCCGGCGATGTGCGCGTGCGGCGGCAGCGCGGCGATCCGGACCCGCTCGTACCGCTCGATCTCGCTGACCGCGGCGCGCACGACGTCCACCAGCGGCACGGGCCCCGCGGCGTGCTGGACGTGCTCGGTGCCGGCGAGGACCAGCAGGTTCTCGCTGTGCCGGCGCATGACCGTCGCGAAGTGGTCGAGCTTGAACAGGGTGGAGAGGCGGTCCGGGTCCTGCTCGCGCTCCTCCAGGTTCTCGATGACGGCCAGTTGCCGCTCGACGAGTCCGAGGGTGCGCAGCGCGAGGTTGACGAAGGTGCCGCCGATGGCCGTGCGCAGCCGCTCCAGCTGGGCCGCGGACTCGGCGAGTTCGCCGCGCAGTTCCTCACGCGCGTCGGCCATCTTCTGCCGCTGGCCGACGAGGTGCTTGCGGTCGGACTCCAGCGTGGTGATCCGCTCGGTGAGTCCGGCCGCGTGCGCGTGCAGGGCGTTGACCGAGCGGACGACCTGGGCGAACTCGTCGTTGCGGCCGGTGAACTTCACCGGCTCCTCGGCCCCCGGGTCCTCGGCCTCGGCCAGGCGCTTCGAACCGAGGCGCAGGACCGCGAGGGGACGCGTGAGGCTGCGCGCCATGCCCGTGGCGACGCCGACGGCGAGCAGCATCAGGGCGCCGAGGACGGCGATGCGGATCTCCAGCGCGGTGACGTCGTCGTCGCGCAGCGCCTCGAGGTCCTTGGTGCGGCGGTCGTAGAGGGCGGACTCCACGCCGCGCATCAGGTCGATCCGGGCGGAGAGGGCGGCGTCCACCTTCTTGGTGCTGGTGGAGAGGTCGCCGTCGGCGAGGGTCGGCTGGTCGGTGAGGGTGGCGAGGTACTTGTCGGCGGAGTTGACCTCGGTGCCGGTGACCGTGGAGTCGAACGAGCCGCGGGCCTCCTTGGGCGCGGTGCCGCGGAAGTCGGCGAGAGCCGCGTCGGAGCGCAGCCGGGCCTGCTGGGCGGCGGCGCTGAGGGCGTCGCGCTGCCGGGCGTCGGCGTCGGAGGAGGTGGAGGTCTCGGTCGGCAGGCCGGTGACGGGGTCGATGCCCGTTCCGGTGCTGCGCGGCACGCTCAGGGCGGCGAGCAGCAGCCCCCGGGCCGCGGCGGCCTGCTGGACGGCGGAGTCCAGCTCGGCCAGGGCGTAGCTGCCGGAGCCGGCCCGGGGCGGCGTCTGCTGCGCCAGCTGCTCGGCGAGCCGGTGGAGTTCGGTGATGGCGGTGGAGTACGCCTGGTGCGCTTCGAGGGCGCTGCTCTTGCCGGTGAGAGCCGCTCGGCGCACCGTCGATATCTCGTCCAGGTCGGAGCGGAGCGCGGCGGAGGTGTCGGTGTCCGACCGCAGTTCCTCGACCTGCCGGTCCACGCGGGCGCTGCGCTGCTCGGAGGGCGCCTTGGACTTGGGGCGGCCGGCCGCGATGTACGAGGTGACATCGTCGCGCTCGTCGGAGAGGGAGTGCGCGAGGGCGAGGGCGTCCTGCGTCTGCTCCGCGAGCGTCACGAGTTCCTGCGAGTCGTGGAGTTGTCCGGAGGCGGCGAGGACCGACGGGGTGCCCGCACCGGCGATGGCCGCGGCGACCACGGCCACGGCCACGATGAGCCGGTTGCGCACATGAGTGGGGCGGCCCTTGCCGGTGGGGGGCGTCGACTCAGCGTCCTGAACGGGGGCCGTCTGCTTGCCTGTGCGACGAGGCCGCGTCTTCTGCACCGGTGCTCGCATTCCTGACTCGTGAACTCTTGGGCCCGGATGACGCTCCGTCAACTGGCGCGTACTCCGGGTACACTTCCCGACCCTCCCAGCGCCGGTGGACAGCGCACGCGCATCACCTGACCCGCCACCCGAAGGAGTGAACCCCGGAGGAGAGTTGAGGGGCAAGTTCCGCTGGCCCTTGCACGAGCCTTGCACGGCAGGCCGGTTGGACGCCGGAGTCGGGGGGTGGCAGTATTCGCCACCACGTCTTCCCGGAACAAAGTATTCCATCCCAAACGGGGCGCCTGACCTGCATTGCTGTACCGGCCCTGCGATCATTGCCAGCCTTTTGCGGGCCTTGTGAAGGGCTCGTGCAGACTGGCTGGATGCGTACTGAACTCGCCTCGCAGCCCGGAGACGCGGACCGCCCCAACGAGGACTTCGCAAGTGTCGGACTACCGGCCTCCGGACAGGGCGGTTCGGTCGTCGTCCTGGACGGTGTCACGCCACCGAAGGACGGGACGGGCTGCCTGCATTCCGTCCCCTGGTTCACGGCGCGCCTCGGCGGAGCCCTGACCGAACTGACCGTTTCACTCCCCGATGTTCCCCTGGTCGACGCCTTGTCCCAGGCCATCGCGCGTACCGCCGAGGCGCACGCTTCAACCTGTGACCTTTCTCACCCTCGTACACCTCAGGCCACGGTGGTGGTCGCCCGCTGGTCCCCCGCGAAGGTGGAGTACCTGGTCCTGTCGGACTCCGTTCTCCTCGTGGAGTCGCCGGACGGCGCGGTGACGCCTTTCCTGGACGACCGGCTCTCCCTGCTCCCCCGCTCCGCCCTGGCCACGGACGCGCTGGTGGACTCCACGGTCCGCAACAAGGAGGGCGGCTTCTTCACGGCGGCGGCCGACCCCTCGGTGTCCCGGCGCGCGGTGACCGGAACGCTTCCGCGTCACGAGGTCCGCGCCCTGACCGCGCTGACGGACGGCGCCGCACGCTGGGTGGAGCGCTTCCAGGAGGGCGACTGGACGGACTGCTTCCAGCTCGTCCGCAAGGAGGGGCCGCAGGCGCTGGTCGACCGCGTCCGGACGCTGGAACGTGCCGACACCGCGCGGACGTTCCTGCGCCGCAGCAAGACACACGATGACGCGACGGCGGTGTTCGTCGAGTTCTAGGGGGAGGCCCCCCAGCGCCTGGACACCGCCCGATCGGCGCGGGGTGTCACCTCTCCATGCCGCGGTTGAGCTGGTGCAGCAGCCGGGCCAGTTCCGTGACCTCGCCGGTGTCCCAGTCGGCCAGGCGGCCGGCGTAGCGGGCGCGGCGGGCCTCGCGGACCCGGCGGACCCGGTCGTGGCCCTCCTGGGTGAGGGCGACGAGCCAGGCGCGGCCGTCGGCGGGGTCGGGCTCGCGGGCGACCAGGCCGAGGTCCTCCAGGGCGCGCAACTGGCGGGACATCGTGGCCTTGCCGACGCCGATGTAGGCGGCCAGTCCGGTGGCCCGCTGCTTGCCGCACTCGTCGAGCCTGACGAGGAGGCCGTACGCGGACGACTCCAGGTCGGGGTGGACCTCCCGGGCCATCTCGCCCTGGTTGGCCCGGGCCCGCCGCAACAGCACGGTCAGCTCCCGCTCCAGCGCGAGGAACGCGGGCTGGTCCACACCGCTCCCGGCCAGACCGGCGTCCCGGTGTCCGTCGTCGTTGCCTTCCTCGTGCACGTCAGCCCCTGCCTCGGTTCTCGCCCGCTACCTGGAATTCTCCGTCATCCGCCGCCGCCGGCGCAGCTCGGCAAGTATTCCGCAGGGTGCAGCGCCCGTGTACACAGGGCCACCACACGGTGAAGGCCCGGGCCTCCCTCACGGGACCCGGGCCTTCCCTCATCCGATGACCTCCGTCACGCGGCCACCGGAACCTCCGGCGCCGCGCCCGCGGCGGCGGGTGCGAGCGCCAGCTCCAGGACCTGGCGGACGTCGGTGACGGCGTGGACGTCGAGCTTGTCCAGCACCTCCGCCGGGACGTCGTCCAGGTCGGGTTCGTTGCGCTTGGGGATGATCACGGTGGTGACACCGGCCCGGTGCGCGGCGAGCAGCTTCTGCTTCACCCCGCCGATCGGCAGGACCCGGCCGGTCAGCGAGACCTCGCCGGTCATCGCCACGTCCGTGCGCACCAGGCGTCCGGACAGCAGCGAGGCCAGGGCCGTGGTCATCGTGATGCCGGCGCTGGGGCCGTCCTTGGGGACCGCGCCCGCCGGGAAGTGGATGTGCACGCCCCGGTCCTTCAGATCGCCCACCGGCAGTTCGAGCTCGGCGCCGCGGGAGCGCAGGAAGCTCAGCGCGATCTGCGCGGACTCCTTCATCACGTCCCCCAGCTGACCGGTCAGGGTCAGACCCGCCGCGCCCGTCTCCGGGTCGGCCAGCGACGCCTCCACGTACAGCACGTCACCACCGGCGCCCGTCACCGCGAGGCCCGTCGCCACGCCCGGCACCGACGTCCGCCGCTCGGCCGGGTCCTGGGCGGACTCGGGCACGTGGTGCGGCCGGCCGATCAGGCCGCGCAGATCACCCTCGGCGACGGTGAACGGCAGCTCCCGCTCACCCAGCTCGTGCTGCGCCGCGACCTTGCGCAGCAGCCTGGCGACGGACCGCTCCAGGTTGCGGACGCCCGCCTCGCGCGTGTACTCGCCGGCGAGCTTGCGCAGGGCGCTCTCGTCGATGGCCACCTCGTCCTGACCGAGCCCGGCCCGCTCCAGCTGGCGCGGGAGCAGGTGGTCGCGGGCGATGACGACCTTCTCGTCCTCGGTGTAGCCGTCCAGGCGGACGATCTCCATACGGTCGGCCAGGGCCTCCGGGATCGCCTCCAGGACGTTGGCGGTCGCGAGGAAGACCACGTCCGACAGGTCCAGCTCGACCTCCAGGTAGTGGTCCCGGAAGGTGTGGTTCTGCGCCGGGTCGAGCACTTCGAGCAGGGCCGCGGCCGGGTCGCCCCGGAAGTCCGAACCCACCTTGTCGATCTCGTCGAGCAGCACGACCGGGTTCATCGACCCGGCCTCCTTGATGGCGCGGACGATCCGGCCGGGCAGGGCACCGACGTACGTACGCCGGTGACCGCGGATCTCGGCCTCGTCGCGGACGCCGCCGAGGGCGACGCGCACGAACTTACGCCCCATCGCGTGGGCGACGGACTCGCCCAGGCTGGTCTTGCCGACGCCGGGCGGCCCGACGAGCGCGAGCACGGCACCGCCGCGCCGCCCACCGACCACGCCCAGACCCCGGTCGGTGCGCCGCTTGCGCACCGCCAGGTACTCGGTGATCCGCTCCTTCACGTCCTCCAGGCCGGAGTGTTCGGCGTCGAGGACCGCCTGGGCGCCCTGGATGTCGTACGCGTCCTCGGTGCGCTCGCTCCACGGCATCTCCAGGACCGTGTCGAGCCAGGTGCGGATCCAGGAGCCCTCGGGCGACTGGTCGGAGGAGCGCTCCAGCTTGTCGACCTCCTTCAGCGCGGCCTCGCGCACCTTCTCGGGCAGGTCGGCGGCCTCCACGCGGGCGCGGTAGTCGTCGGACTCCTCGCCCTCCTCCTCGCCGTTCAGCTCGCGCAACTCCTTGCGGACCGCTTCGAGCTGACGCCGCAGCAGGAACTCGCGCTGCTGCTTGTCGACGCCCTCCTGGACGTCCTTGGCGATGGACTCGGCCACGTCCTGCTCGGCGAGGTGCTCGCGCAGCTGCTGGGTGGCGAGCTTCAGCCGGGCCACCGGGTCGGCGGTCTCCAGCAGTTCGACCTTCTGTTCGGTGGTCAGGAACGGCGAGTAGCCGGAGTTGTCGGCGAGCGCGGAGACGTCGTCGATGGCCTGAACTCGGTCGACGACCTGCCAGGCACCGCGCTTGCGCAGCCAGGCGGTGGCGAGCGCCTTGTACTCCTTGACCAGTTCCACGACCTGGCCGGGCAGCGGCTCGGGCACGGTCTCGTCGAGGCGGGTGCCCTCGACCCAGAGGGCCGCGCCGGGACCCGTGGTCCCCGCACCGATACGGACCCGGCTCCGGCCCCGGATCAGGGCACCCGGGTCACCGTCGGCGAGCCTGCCGACCTGTTCGACGGTGCCGAGGACACCGGTGTTCGCGTACGTCCCGTCGACGCGGGGCACCAGGAGCACCCTCGGCTTTCCTGGTTGTGTCTTGGCCGCGGCCTGGGCTGCCTCCACCGCGGCGCGGACCTCGGAATCGCTCAGGTCCAGCGGGACCACCATCCCGGGCAGCACGACCTCGTCGTCGAGCGGCAGCACGGGCAGGGTGAGCGGTGTGGACGTCGAAGCCATGATCTCCCCTTCGGCAGTCAAGTTGAGCTATGCCGACTCAATGCCCGGGAGGGGGTCGGATGTTCCCCGACGCGTGTTCGCTGTGAGCGATCTAGGACGGGGCGGGGCGTTTGCCGCGGTGAGAGGCCTGCTCGTGGTGCCGGCGGCGCAGCAGCGGCCAGGTCGCGAGACCGATGGCCAGGGCGATCGGGTGGCCCCAGTTCGTCAACGGGTCGGCGAAGGCGAGCAGGTCCTGGAGCAGCATCCAGCCGAAGCCGGCGAGCAGCGGCACGCGCAGCCACAGCGGCAGCAGACCGGCCAGCGCGCCGATGCCGGCGGCGACTCCGAAGCTGACGCCGTAGTCGAGCCGGTGCAGTGAGCTGTCGGGCAGGTGTCCGGCCAGCACCGCGATCCCCACCGGGACCTCGGTCGCCAGGGTGGCCAGGACGTGCCCGAGCAGGAAGACACCGGCCGTGCGCAGGCCCCCGACCCGGCGTTCCAGCGCGGTCAGCACGAGCACGAACCCGATCGCGAACGGCGAGGCCACCCCACCCGCGACCCACAGCGCACTGCCCACCAGCACGAACTCCGGCGCCCGCACCAGGTGCGCCACATCGGTACTGGACCCCTGCAGCAGGGCATGCACCAGAGCGGGGTCCGCGTAGGCGGAGATCAGCGAGGTGACGCAGAGCAGGAGGGCGTACCCGAACGTGAACGGCGTGCCCGTGGGGGTGGGGAGCAGCCGCCAGGGCCGCACGGCCCCGAGCCGACGCCGGAGCCACGAGCCCCACGCCGACACCGAGCCACCGGGGGCCTCCGGCTCGGGCACGCCGGTGCCCGCAGCCCAGGGCCCGCCGTCCGTCGGCAGCGGTACACCGCTCCCGAGCACCTCGGCACCCGGGGCCTGGGGGTCGGCGTCCACTGCTGCCGAACCGCCGTCCGCCGTGGAACCCCGGCCATCCGCCCCGCCGGTGCGCTGGCGCGGCACCCCGTCCAGCAGCCCGAACCCATCGGGAACACGGGAAACGGGTGTGTCCGCCGGTGGCGGCGTGGCCGCTGCGTCGGCCGGTGCGGTGCGGTCCACGGCGGCGCTCCTTCCGTCACGGCAAAGCCTTCGCGACCCTCGTCCCCCTGTCTGTGAGGGACGCCACTCGACGGCCCTTTCACAGCAACCTCCTGGCCACGGGGAAATTCCCCGCGCCGCACATCCCGCACCTGCCAGGATGCTCCCATGCCCACCTCGAACGACATTCCTCATGTACTGGACCGTCGCGAGGGCCCGCACGGCGAGGTCGTACTGCGGCGGCACGAGGGCCGCCTGGAGATCATCGCGAACGGCTGCTTCCTGATGGACACCTCCGACGGCCGCTCCGAGCGGCGGCTGGTCGACGCGGCCCTGGACGCCCTGGCCGGCCGGGCCCACCCCGACGTGCTGATCGGCGGACTCGGCGTCGGCTTCTCCCTCGCGCACGCGGCGGACGACCCGCGCTGGGGAGGGATCACGGTCGTGGAACGCGAGTCCGCGATCGTCGGATGGCATCGCGGCGGCCCGCTCTCCGAGATCTCCGCCCGAGCCCTCGCCGACCCCCGCACGAGAATCGTCGAAACCGATCTCGTGGCCTACGTCAATGAGACATCCGACACATACGACGCCCTCTGCCTCGACATCGACAACGGCCCCGACTGGACGGTCACGGAGGGCAACGAAAATCTCTATCGCGAAGCCGGACTCGCAAGCTGCGCACGGGTGTTGAGACCTGGCGGGGTGCTGGCCGTCTGGTCCGCCCAGCCGTCTCCGGAATTCGAAGAAACCTTGCGGAATGCCGGGTTCCAACAGGTGCGTACCGAAGAGATCCCGGTTGCCCGGGGCGTTCCGGACGTCGTACACCTCGGCATCAGCCCTGGATAGCAAAGGTGTGCTGACTCCCCGTACGCTGCTCCTCTGACGCCGATCATTCAAGCGTCAATCGCACACCATGCGCAGGCACAGCCAGTCAGGAATCACCCCACTGATTCCGGAAAGCACACCCCAGGGGCGGGCGATGGAGCAGACACACACCTCCCACAACGGTTCGGCGACGGCTACCCCGGGCGCACAGCGCCGGGTTCTCGTCGTCGAGGACGACGCCACGATCGTGGATGCCATCGCGACCCGCCTGCGCGCCGAGGGATTCCTCGTGCAAACGGCGGGTGACGGTCCGGCCGCGGTCGACACGGCCGAGGCCTGGCAGCCCGACCTGCTGATCCTCGACATCATGCTGCCCGGCTTCGACGGTCTGGAGGTCTGCCGCCGCGTGCAGGCCGCCCGCCCGGTGCCGGTGATGATGCTCACCGCGCGCGACGACGAGACCGACATGCTGGTCGGGCTCGGGGTCGGCGCCGACGACTACATGACGAAGCCGTTCTCGATGCGGGAGCTGGCGGCGCGCGTGCACGTGCTGCTGCGCCGCGTGGAGCGGGCCGCGCTCGCCGCCGCGACGCCGCGCAGCGGCATCCTGCGGCTCGGCGAGCTGGAGATCGACCACGCGCAGCGCCGGGTGCGGGTGCGGAGTGAGGATGTTCACCTCACCCCGACCGAGTTCGACCTGCTGGTGTGCCTGGCGAACACCCCGCGCGCGGTGCTCTCGCGCGAGCAGCTGCTCGCCGAGGTCTGGGACTGGGCGGACGCCTCCGGCACCCGCACGGTCGACAGCCACATCAAGGCGCTGCGCCGGAAGATCGGCGCGGAGCGGATCCGTACGGTGCACGGCGTGGGCTACGCCCTGGAGACCCCGACGCCATGAGCGGCGGGCCGGCCGCACGGAGAGGCCCCGGGGACCCGGAACCCTGGGGCGGGGTGAGCCCGTTCTCGATCAAGACCAAGCTGGGTGCGCTGGTCGTCATCGCGGTGCTGATCACCACGGGCCTGTCGGTGATAGCGGTGCACACGAAGACGGAGCTGCGCTTCATCACGGTCTTCTCGATGATCGCCACACTCCTCATCACGCAGTTCGTGGCCCATTCGCTCACCGCGCCGCTGGACGAGATGACGGCCGTGGCCCGCT
>NZ_JBEXQJ010000028.1:102896-120879 GCF_040612515.1 Streptomyces sp. NPDC006372
ACCACGGTCTTCTCGATGATCGCCACACTCCTCATCACGCAGTTCGTGGCCCATTCGCTCACCGCGCCGCTGGACGAGATGACGGCCGTGGCCCGCTCCATCTCGCAGGGCGACTACACCCGCCGGGTGCGGGAGAACCGCCGTGACGAGCTGGGCGACCTGGCCGTGACGATCAACGCCATGGCCGACGAGCTGGAGGCGCAGGACCGCCAGCGCAAGGAGCTGGTGGCGAACGTCTCGCACGAGCTGCGCACTCCCATCGCGGGGCTGCGCGCGGTGCTGGAGAACATCGTCGACGGCGTCACTCAGGCCGACCCGGAGACGATGCGCACGGCCCTGAAGCAGACCGAGCGGCTCGGCCGGCTGGTGGAGACGCTGCTGGACCTGTCACGCCTGGACAACGGCGTCGTACCGCTGAAACAGCGGCGCTTCGAGGTGTGGCCGTACCTGTCCGGCGTGCTGAAGGAGGCCAACATGGTCGCCTCCGTGCGCGCGGGCATCGCCACCGGCTCGGGCAGTCACACGCGTACGGACGTCCATCTGCACCTCGACGTCTCCCCGCCGGAGTTGACCGCGCACGCCGACCCGGAGCGCATCCACCAGGTCGTGGCGAATCTCATCGACAACGCGGTCAAGCACAGCCCGCCGCACGGCCGTGTGACGGTCAAGGCGCGGCGCGGTGTGCTGCCGGAGTCGCTGGAGCTGGAGGTCCTGGACGAGGGGCCCGGCATTCCGAAGTCCGAGTGGCACCGTGTCTTCGAACGGTTCAATCGCGGCAGCGCCAAGCGGGCGCACGGGGCCGGCAGCGACGGTGGCACGGGGCTCGGTCTCGCCATCGCGCGCTGGGCGGTGGATCTGCACGGCGGGCGGATCGGAGTGGCCGAATCCGAGCGAGGTTGCCGGATTCTTGTCACTCTTCCGGGACTTCCTTCTGTGCCAAGTTGACGTAAAGTTCGAAGTGGAGCCACAAGATCCACGGGCGTCCGCACTGACGGACACGTGTGATCAGGCACAGGCCCGCGCCATCGGCGTGTGGGGCCGTACCCGGCTCTTCCCTCCTGAAGCGGAACCACGCTTGTTTCCCGCCATTTCAAGCCCCGAAACACGCTCCAAGATGTGACTTGCACGACGTTGCGCGGGCCCGACCTGACCTTCCCGGTCCGGGAGGCGTAGCCTTGATTCCCGCTGTCCATCATCTTGTGAAGCGGAAGAGGGCGGTTGCCGCCGTGTCGCCACAGTCCCCCAGTAACTCGAGCATCTCGACCGACACCGACCAAGCAGGGAAGAACCCCGCTGCGTCGTTCGGTGCCAACGAGTGGCTCGTCGACGAGATCTATCAGCAGTACCTCCAGGACCCGAATTCGGTAGACCGAGCCTGGTGGGACTTCTTCGCCGACTACAAGCCTGGGGCGGCCGCCGCCTCGGCTCCGGCGGGTACCGCGGCCGCGGGGGCCGCGGGGACCACCACCGCTCAGCCGGCGGCCCAGGCCGCCCCCGCACAGCCCGCGGCCCCCGCTCAGGCCGCCCCGAAGCCCGCGGCCGCCGCGCCGGCTCCCGCCCAGGCGAAGCCCGCCGGGCAGGCCCCGGCCCAGGCTCCCGCTCCGGCGAAGGCCGCCCCGGCCGCCAAGCCGGCCGCTGCCAAGCCGGCCGCCGCCGCGAAGCCGAAGGCCGAGTCCGACGGCGCGGCCCCCTCGGGCCCCGAGCAGGTCGTGCTGCGCGGCCCCGCCGCCGCGGTCGCGAAGAACATGGACGCCTCCCTGGAGCTGCCCACGGCCACGTCCGTGCGCGCGGTCCCGGTGAAGCTGCTGTTCGACAACCGCATCGTCATCAACAACCACCTGAAGCGGGCGCGCGGCGGGAAGATCTCCTTCACGCACCTGATCGGCTACGCGATGGTCCAGGCCATCAAGGCGATGCCGGCGATGAACTACTCGTTCGCGAAGGTGGACGGCAAGCCCACCCTGGTCAAGCCGGACCACGTCAACCTCGGTCTCGCCATCGACCTGGTCAAGCCGAACGGCGACCGCCAGCTGGTCGTCGCGGCGATCAAGAAGGCCGAGACGCTGAACTTCTTCGAGTTCTGGCAGGCCTACGAGGACATCGTCCGCCGCGCCCGCGACGGCAAGCTGACGATGGACGACTTCTCCGGTGTCACGGTCTCCCTGACCAACCCGGGCGGTCTCGGCACGGTCCACTCCGTGCCCCGCCTGATGCCCGGCCAGTCCGTGATCATGGGCGTCGGCTCCATGGACTACCCGGCGGAGTTCCAGGGCACCTCCCAGGACACCCTGAACAAGCTCGGCGTCTCCAAGGTCATGACGCTCACGTCGACCTACGACCACCGGGTGATCCAGGGCGCCGCCTCCGGCGAGTTCCTGCGCCAGGTCGCGAACCTCCTGCTCGGCGAGAACAACTTCTACGACGAGATCTTCGAGGCGCTGCGCATCCCCTACGAGCCGGTCCGCTGGCTCAAGGACATCGACGCCAGCCACGACGACGACGTCACGAAGGCCGCCCGCGTCTTCGAGCTGATCCACTCCTACCGGGTCCGCGGCCACGTCATGGCCGACACCGACCCGCTGGAGTACCAGCAGCGCAAGCACCCCGACCTGGACATCACCGAGCACGGCCTCACCCTGTGGGACCTGGAGCGCGAGTTCGCCGTCGGCGGCTTCTCCGGCAAGTCCCTGATGAAGCTGCGCGACATCCTCGGCGTGCTGCGCGACTCGTACTGCCGCACCACCGGCATCGAGTTCATGCACATCCAGGACCCCAAGCAGCGCAAGTGGATCCAGGACCGCATCGAGCGCCCCCACACCAAGCCGGAGCGCGAGGAGCAGCTGCGCATCCTGCGCCGGCTGAACGCGGCGGAGGCCTTCGAGACCTTCCTGCAGACGAAGTACGTCGGCCAGAAGCGCTTCAGCCTGGAGGGCGGCGAGTCCGTCATCCCGCTGCTCGACGCGGTGCTGGACTCGGCCGCCGAGTCCCGTCTGGACGAGGTCGTCATCGGCATGGCCCACCGCGGCCGCCTGAACGTCCTCGCCAACATCGTCGGCAAGTCGTACGCGCAGATCTTCCGCGAGTTCGAGGGCAACCTCGACCCGAAGTCGATGCACGGCTCCGGCGACGTGAAGTACCACCTGGGCGCCGAGGGCACCTTCACGGGCCTGGACGGCGAGCAGATCAAGGTCTCGCTGGCCGCCAACCCCTCCCACCTGGAGGCGGTCGACCCGATCCTGGAGGGCATCGCCCGCGCCAAGCAGGACATCATCAACAAGGGCGGCACGGACTTCACGGTCCTGCCGGTGGCGATCCACGGCGACGCGGCCTTCGCGGGCCAGGGCGTGGTGGCCGAGACCCTGAACATGTCGCAGCTGCGCGGCTACCGCACCGGCGGCACGGTCCACGTGGTCATCAACAACCAGGTCGGCTTCACCGCGGCCCCCGAGTCCTCGCGTTCCTCCATGTACGCGACGGACGTGGCCCGCATGATCGAGGCCCCGATCTTCCACGTGAACGGCGACGACCCGGAGGCCGTGGTCCGCGTCGCGCGCCTGGCCTTCGAGTTCCGCCAGGCCTTCAACAAGGACGTGGTGATCGACCTCATCTGCTACCGCCGCCGCGGTCACAACGAGTCGGACAACCCGGCCTTCACCCAGCCGCTGATGTACGACCTGATCGACAAGAAGCGCTCGGTGCGCAAGCTGTACACCGAGTCCCTCATCGGTCGCGGCGACATCACCCTGGAAGAGGCCGAGCAGGCGCTGCAGGACTACCAGGGCCAGCTGGAGAAGGTCTTCACGGAGGTCCGCGAGGCCACCTCGCAGCCGGCCGCCGTCGAGCCCTCCGACCCGCAGGCCGAGTTCCCGGTCGCCGTGAACACCGCGGTCACCTCGGAGGTCGTCAAGCGGATCGCCGAGTCCCAGGTCAACATCCCCGACCACATCACCGTCCACCCGCGTCTGCTGCCGCAGCTGCAGCGCCGGGCGGCGATGGTCGAGGACGGCACCATCGACTGGGGCATGGGCGAGACCCTCGCGATCGGCTCCCTCCTGCTGGAGGGCGTCCCGGTCCGCCTCGCGGGCCAGGACTCGCAGCGCGGTACGTTCGGCCAGCGCCACGCGGTCATCATCGACCGCACCACGGGCGACGAGTACACGCCGCTGCAGTACCTCTCCGAGGACCAGGCGCGGCTGAACGTCTACAACTCCCTCCTCTCCGAGTACGCGGCGATGGGCTTCGAGTACGGCTACTCGCTGGCCCGCCCGAACGCGCTCGTGATGTGGGAGGCGCAGTTCGGCGACTTCGTCAACGGCGCCCAGACGGTCGTGGACGAGTTCATCTCGTCGGCCGAGCAGAAGTGGGCGCAGACGTCCGGCGTCGTCCTGCTCCTGCCGCACGGCTACGAGGGCCAGGGCCCGGACCACTCCTCGGCCCGCCCGGAGCGGTTCCTGCAGCTCTGCGCCCAGAACAACATGACGGTCGCCACGCCGACCTCGCCGTCGAACTACTTCCACCTCCTGCGGTGGCAGGTGCACAACCCGCACCACAAGCCGCTGGTGGTCTTCACGCCGAAGTCGATGCTGCGCCTGAAGGCGGCGGCGGCGAAGGCGGAGGAGTTCACGACGGGCCAGTTCCAGCCGGTCATCGGCGACGCGTCGGTGGACCCGGCCGCGGTCAAGAAGGTCGTCTTCTGCGCCGGCAAGGTCTACTACGACCTGGAGGCCGAGCGCCAGAAGCGCGGCGTCACGGACACGGCGATCATCCGCATCGAGCGCCTGTACCCGCTGCCGGGTACCGAGCTCCAGGCGGAGATCAAGAAGTACCCAAACGCCGAGAAGTACCTGTGGGCGCAGGAGGAGCCGGCGAACCAGGGTGCCTGGCCGTTCATCGCCCTCAACCTGATCGACCACCTGGACCTGGCGGTCGGCGCGGACGTCCCGCACGGCGAGCGCCTGCGCCGCATCTCGCGTCCGCACTCCTCGTCCCCGGCGGTGGGTTCCGCGAAGCGGCACCAGGCCGAGCAGGAGCAGTTGGTGCGTGAGGTGTTCGAGGCGTGAGCCTCTGAGCATCGGCTCGTGGAAAGGTCCGGCCCCATCGCCTCGTTCGCCGAGGCGGTGGGGCCGGTCCCGTTTCAGGGCGCATCGAGCACGTGCGGCAGTGGGTGGACGTCCGGCGGGTCGTAGACCAACGCCAGATTGCGGGCCCACACGGTGTCCGAGCCGACGGCGTCGGGATCAGCGGTGCGCAGCCGCAGGTCCCGTACCCGGTCGAACAGGTGTCGCAGGGTGCCGGCCTCGCGCACGAGGTCGGAGGCACGCTCGTAGAACTCGCCGCAGTCCGAGTGGTCCGCTCCCCGGCTCCAGAGCACCACGGGGTAGCCGGCGGCCAGTGCCGCCCCCATGGCCCGGAGCCCGGGGGCCGACTCCGGGTGCCGGCAGTACACGGGCACGGCGGTGCTCGGGGCTTGCTCGAGCATGGTGCGCAGGGTGCCCCAGTCTGCCGAGGGCCCGGACAGCAGCGGGACCAGCGGCACCGGGAACAGTCGTCTCCCGGTGACGCCCGCCCATCGTGTCCGCCAGTCCCGCAGGGGCAGGCTGTTACCGCGCCCCTCCGGAACGCGGACGACTACGTGGCTGTGGTCGCCGAGCAGGCCGTCGCGGGGGCCGGGGCCGACGGGCCACCGGTCGACCGGCTCGTCCAGCAGGCCGGGGGGCAGCGAGAACTGGACCGTGGGCACGCCGCCCACCCGGACGGCCGACAGCACGTAGGGCCGGATCGTCTCCCACAACCGTCCGCGCGGCACGCTGGAGGTGTCCTCGGCCAGGGGCATGAAGTCACCGTTGTCGAGCCGGCGCGCGACCCGCCACTGGTACGACCCGGTCTGCCAGGGCGCCGGGTACACCTCCACGACCACACGGACCTGGGGGATGTCGGGCTCCGGGCGCGGCTCGCGGAGCAGGGCCGCTGTCCTGCGGCGCGTCACGGCGTCGAGGTCCGTACCTGCGGTCGTGTGGATCCAGTCGCGGAGCCGGTCGACGGCGGGTTCCCGGCTTCGCCGCTCGTGCCCGAGCCGCCACACATGGGCCGCGTATTCCAGGAGGGGCAGCAGGCCCGCCTCCCGCTCGGCATTCAGTACGGCGGCTCCGGCGCCTTCGCGGAGCATCCGTGGGGTGAAGGGCTCCAGTCGGTGGGTGCCCGCGAGGGCCGCCTTGTCCTCGGGCCGGAACAGAGGGCCCAACTCGGCCAGTAGGGCGTACAGTTCGGCTCGCAGCAGCGGCAACCGCTCCTGTCCGGCGCCGCGCATGGAGCGCGTGTGCACGTCGATCCAGGAGGACGCTTCCCGGCTCGGATCGTGGTGCCAGGCCAGGTGGTAGCCGTCGTGAGCGCGGATGATCTCGTCCGCGATGCCGCCGGGGCGCACATCGTGCAGGGCGGAGATCTCCAGCGCGACACCGTCCGTGTCCCCGTCGGGTCTCCTGACGACACCGCTGACGACTCCGACGACGGCGCCTTCCCGCAGGTCGACGACCGGACTGCCCGAACTCCCGGCGCTCAACACCTGGCCGGACAGTCCCAGGAGCCACTCGTTCGGACGCTCCCGGTGTCTGTCGGTCATCACGGCCCGGATGAAGTGTCCTTCCTCGACTCCCCCCAAGGCCGAGTTGAGCATCACGACCTCGTCATGCGTGTGCGGGGGAAGATCGCTGATCCAGAGACACTCGGCGTCGGTCGCGTCCGGGACCTTCAGGACGGCCAAACCGTCCCCGGGGTTGTTCAACGCGTCGGCTCGCTCGGCGTCGAAGCGCCTGCCGTCCCAAGTGACGATGCTGACGCCAGGACGTGCGGCGCCGCTCGGCGTCACGACGTGCGCACAGGTGACGACCCGCCCGGGTGCGACGAAGAAGCCGGCCCCGAAAGGCCGGGGACCGCCCCCGTCGTCACGCTCGATCCGCACGGTGCCGCGCCGGGTCAGTGCCGCCGCGTCCCCACTGGCTTCGGAGGTCCGCCACCACGGCGAGACCCAGATGACACCGAGCCCGAGCCTCCGACGCCAGCGGTCATCGCCGGAGGTGATGACGACGTGGGCGTCGGGCAGCGAGTTCAGCACGTCGTCCGCGGCCTCCGGTTCGTCCCAGCCGTCGAGGACGACGAGCCGGCTCCAGTGGGCCGACGCCTCCTGCTCTCCCGCCCCACGGGCCAGTTCCGCCAGACGCGCCCGCAGCCCCTCGGGGAACCGGGCGTCGACCCACCACACGAGGTCGTAGTCGAAGCGGTGCACGTGCGCGTAGGCGGCGGCGAGTTGCGTCTTCCCGACCCCCGGTTCACCGAAGATCAGGCAGGCGGCATCGTTCTCCCCGGCCGCCGTGAGCTTCTCGCGCAGGGCGTGCAGAAGGTCGTCGCGTTCCCGGGGGAGCGGCGCGGGGTCGGGGACCCCCTCCCAGACGGCGGGTTCGGGCAGGGGATCCGCGAGGGACAGCTGGGCGAGGAGCAGCCGCGCGAGCGTCCGGCGGTAGGCCCCGCTCAGTCGGATCGGCTTCAGCGGCTCGATCGCCTGAGGCGTGCCACGCATGGCCGCGAGGAGCGGGACGATCCGGTCGGGATGCCGTGCGGCCCAGCGGCCCAGCGCCCACCACGGCTGGTCCCCGCCGCCCTCGCCGAGGACGACGACAACCGTCGCTCCCCCGCGGACGTGGTCGCGCAACGCGATGTCGAGCGCGGTGGCCGACCCCGCACCGTCCGGGTCCCAGTTCTCGACCTCCACGAGATGCCCGGTGGGCTCCAGTACGCTCTCGGCCCACTCGGCCCATTCGCGGTCGCGGCCCGAGTACAGCACGGCGAACTTCCGGCGCGGCGGCGCGGCCGCCGCGTACCGGCTCGTGACCAGGTCGGAGACCTCCGCGAACGGCTGGAGTTCCGGCGCGACGGCGTCGGTGCCGGCCGGACCGGTTCCGCCGGTCAGCCTGGCCAGCGCCCTCGCGGGGAAGTTACTGGCCCGACGCCCGAAGTGGCGTTCCACGTACTCACCGCAGTGCTTGAGGACGAGCAGGGCGTCCCCCATCGGCAGCGAGCGCAGCAGCACGTCCCGTACTCCGGGCAGGAAGTCGTACCAGCCCTCCTGGTCTCCCCGGCGGAGCAGTCCGCTGAGGACGACCTCGGCGAGGGTCTGCGGCCCGGTGTGCGGAAGGAGCGCCCGCTGGACCAGTTGCATCACCGGCAGCACGAGCGGCACCGCGGCCAGGGCGAGGGCCAGCTTCTGGGCCTCGGGGGACGCGGTGTGCCGGAAGGAGCGCACCAGGGCGGTGGGTGAGGCCCCGGCCGGTCCGGCTCCGGCGCCCGAAGAGGTTTGGCCGGGCAGGGCCCAGGCCGCGGCGGCGGGCAGGGAGAGCCCCGTCGTGCCGGACAGCAGGCGGGCCCAGGTGCCGAGGCCGGCCCGGGTGGGGGCCAGCACCGGCACGGGCAGGGCGCCCCGCGGGACGGGGCCGTGGGCGGGCGTGAACTCCAGGTGCGCGCCCAGCCCTTCACGCCGTCGGAGCATGCCGGGCAGCGCGGGCAGATGAGTGCCCGCCCACATGCGCTGGGGCAGGGGCTGGACCAGCGCCACGGGCGCCGCCTGGCCCCAGTGGTGCAGCAGCCGTTGCAGCCGGCCGTCCCGCCACAGGGGCCCGGCGGCGTCGCTGAGCAGCAGGGTGAGCTGCCGGCCGGTCGGGTCCCGCAGTTGTTCGGCGGGGCGGAGCTTGCCGCCCGTGCGGTCGGGGCCGACGAGCAGGCGGCCGTTCGCGCCCTCGTGGACGTAGTGCGCGGTGACCTCGTGGAAGGCGCCCAGTCCGGCGCAGACCAGGCGTAGTTCCTCGAACGCCCGGTCCCACAGCGTGGTCGAGCTGGAGGCGTCCATCAGCAGTTGCAGCCGGGCCTCGCGGCGGGCGGTGGTGTGCAGCACGGGCAGCAGCAGCCCGGTCTCGGCGGCGCGTTCGGCCGTCGCCTGTTCGTCCAGGAGCCGGGCGCCGGTCCACAGCGGGGGGCAGTAGTGCTGGAGCGGGCGCAGGGCGCGCTGGAGGGTCAGGGCGTGGGGCAGCGCGGTCGCGGCCGGTACCCGGACGGCGACGAAGCCCGGATCGGCCGCTGTTCCCATGCCCCGACCGGTGCGCGGGTACAGCCGGGAGCGTTCCGGGTCGCGGGGCGGTCGCCCGGTCCCGGCGGCGGCCGGCGGGGTGGTGTGCGGCCGGCCGGGAGCGGGGCGTGAGGGGCCGGGGTGTTCCGTGCGGCCGGGGGGCGGCGCCGGCCGCCGCTCCGGGGTGTCGGCGGGCGTCACGTGGCGGGCGAGCCACAGGGCCTCGGCGAGTTCACGGGGTGAGGGCTGCGCGCCGACCGCACGCAGCCGCTCGACGAGTTCCGTGAGTGCCGTGCCCGGCTCGGTCGTCATCGGTGGGGCCCGTCCCCGCCGTGGTCGAGGGGCCGCATCAGCAGCTCGGCGAGCCGGTGCCGATCCGGTTCGTCGTCGCGCAGTGCGGACTGCGTGAGGTAGATGGCGTTCAGCAACTGGTCGGCGGCCCGCAGTGAGCCGGGGCTGCTGTTCAGGAACTGCCGGATCAGCTCGTCGTATCCGGCCGACGCGGCGGGGCCGAAGTGGGCCCGCACCATGGCGCCGAGGCGTTCGGCTCCCCAGGCGTCGTTCTTCGGGGAGGGCAGGTCGAGGTGGACGCAACGGCGCAGCAGCGGGGCGGGGAAGTCCCGTTCGCCGTTGCTGGTCATGACGACCACGGGAAAGGCACGGCACCGGACGCGGCCCCGCTCGACGGGGACCCGGACGCCGTCGTCGCTGAGGATCTCCACCGTCTCCTGGGTGCCGGAGATGCGCTCCAGCTCGGGCAGTGCGAACTCGCCCTCCTCCAGGGCGTTGAGCAGGTCGTTCGGCAGGTCGATGTCGCTCTTGTCGAGTTCGTCGACCAGCAGGACCCGGGGCCGCTCCCAGGGGAGCAGGGCGGTGCCCAGGGGGCCGAGGCGCAGGTAGCGCCCGATGTCGGCGCTGGTGTCCGGGCCGCCTTCCCGGGCCAGCTGCATGTCCTGGAGACGGGCGATCGCGTCGTAGGCGTAGAGCCCCTCGCGCAGCTGGGTCCGGCTGACGATGGGCCAGTGCAGGACGCGGCCCAGGCCGAGTTCGTGGGCGATCGCGTGGGCCAGTGTGGACTTGCCGGAACCCGGGTCGCCGGTGACCAGCAGGGGGCGGCGCAGGTACAGGGCGGCGTTGATCAGCTCGAGTTCCTGCGGACGCCAGCCGAGGGAACGGTCCCCGTCCCCGCTGTCCCCGCCGCGGTTGCCGAGGCGGCGGGTCGACTCGGTGCCCAGGGGCGGTGGCTGGCCGAGGGCGGGACCGCCGTCGAAGTCGCGCCAGGGCGGAGGGGCGGGCAGCCGGCCGATGCCCTCGTGGGGCTCGCCGGTCCCCCGATAGACGAACCAGTCGGGCGTGGTCATGGCGGTGGGTCCTTCTGGTCAGGGGGAGTTGAGCCGGTGCGTGGGCTGGGGAACGGGTCTGCGCGGGTCGTCGTACATGAGGGCCACGGGGTCGGCCCAGTAGGCCTCGGAATCCTCCTGGCTGATGCGTTCGCGCAGCATCCGCAGCTCCTCGGGAAGCGCCCCGGCCTCCGTGTCGCGCAGCAGTTTCGCCGCCTGCCGGTGCAGTTCCTCGCAGTCTTCGGAACAGCCGTAGGTGTGGCGGGCGTCGCGGCTCCACAGGGCCATGGGGTAGCCGGCGCCGATCGCCTCCTGGAGGGGCCCGGTGCTCTCCGCCGCCGTGCCGCAGAGCACGAGGACGCTGCCGTGGGGTGTCTCGGTCAGCCCGCTGCCGTCGCCGCGGTGGCGGCCGAGCGGGAGGGCGTGCAGGCCGTCCTCGACGGCGGTGCGCCACCGGGTGTGCCACTCCTCGGCGCTTTCCCCGTGCCGTCTCAGGCAGCGCAGGACCACCTGGCGGTGCACGCCGAAGAGCCGGTCCGCGGGGTGCGGACGGCTGCTGCGGGCGACGCCCGGGCGCCAGAGGTGGATGTCGATGTCGAAGTGCTCCGGCGGCAGCACCACTTCGAGCCGGGCCCGCCACGGTCCGTCGTCCAGTTCGGAGAACGTCTCGCCGAGCGGGCCGCAGAGTTCGCCCGGGAGGCGGGCGAGCGGCACGCCGTCCTCCACGGCGCTCACGCGGCCCGGCTGGGGCTGTGCCGTGCCGCTGCGCCAGGTCCATATCCGCCAGTGGAAGCGGTCGCGCGGCTGGTACATGTCCGGGAGGAGTTCGACCGCGACGACGGGGCCCTCGCCGTCGTCGCCGGTTCGCTGCGGCCTGCCCGGCCTGGTCCGGTCGAGCAGCGCCCGGTGGCTGGCCGGCAGCCGCCGTGCCCGCTGCCGCGCCCACCGGTGCAGGGCCTTCGCCTGGGCGGGCCGTTCCCAGCCGTGGCGCTGTGCGACCAGTGTCAGGTAGTGCAGGAACGCGATGTCCTCCCCGTCGGCGCTCTCGTACAGCCAGCCGTGTCCGTCACGCCAGTCGCGCGGCGGCACCGAGCCCGGCCACAGGGGTTCCTCCTCGTCGAGGACCTGCCCGATGACGGAGACGAGTTCGGTGGCGGAGCGTGGTGGCGGGAGCTCCGCGAGCAGGGCGGACGCGGTCGCGCTGTCCTTCGGGGTCCACTGCCCGTCCCGGGAACCGCACACCTTCTCCTGCGCGGCCACCCAGGAGGTGCCCGATTCCAGTTGTTCCGCGTGCCACTGGTCGTGGGCGCGGACGAGTTCGCGGTAGGGGTCGCTGCCGAGGTCTCCTGCGCCGTCCGCGGCGATGGCCGCGTCGAAGACCCGCAGCGCCGAGGCGCCGATGGCGAGACCGCCGTCCTTGGCCTTTCTGCGGGCCTTGACGACGCCGACGACGACTCCCCGGTCCCGGTCCAGGACGGGCCCCCCGGAGGCGCCGTGCGGGATCTCCGCCTCCGGCCCGAGCACCAGGCCGTACGGGCCGTCCGTGCCGTTGACCTGGCACCGCCCGCTCCAGTCGCGGGGCGGAGCGTCCTTGCGGGGTACGTACCAGCCATGGACCGTGACCCGGTGCGGTGTGTCGATGCGGTCGGTCAGCCGGACGCAGTAGCGGGACCTGAACCCGCCCATCGTCCGTAACAGCACGAGGTCCTGCTCGGGGTCCGCGCCCCCGCCCACCCAGTACGCCAGCCGGGCCCGCCCCTGGGTCTCCAGGCCGGTGAAGCGGACGACGCCCGGATCTCCGGGCCCGCGGTCCTTGAGGAGCACGTGGGCGCAGCTCAGCAGCCACTGGGGGGTCAGGAAGAAGGCACTGCCCCACTGGGTTCCGGACCCGTCGTCGGGCCCGACCCACACGGTGGCCCGACCCGCGAGCGTGCCGAGCTTCGCCTCGGTCATGCAGCGCCGCTGTCCCCGTTCGCCGGGGTCGTGGGGGTGTTCGGGGCCGGGCCGGCGGCCCCGTCGCCGGAGGTGCCGGAGGAGGTCCCCATGTGCCAGGTCAGCGTGACCGAGATCGCCGCCTTCGCCTCGCCGTCCGCGAGCACGGCGACGGCCTTGCCGGGCTTCACCGCGAGTTCGACGCCGAACGTGGCGCTGATTTCGTCGGGCTGTACCGCGCGGGCCGCCTCCCGTACGGCGGAGCCGACTCCGCCGACCAGTTCGTTCAGCTGGTCGATGCGGGCGGAGAGGTGGTCGAGGGCGCCCACGTCCTCGTACCCGAAGTCGTCCGGATCGCCCGGAACCTCCTCGGGCCGGAGCACGCTCACCCTGGCGAGCACGGTCTGCCCGCCGGGCAGTTCGATCTCCTGGACCCTGCGCTCCATGTCTCCCCCGTGTTCCGGCGCGTCCCGGGTGCGGCCCGGCCTCGCCGACGTGCCGCCGTGTCCCCGGACATTGTGCCCGCCGGCACACGCGCGAGGAGGGGAAACCGCACAGTAAGGGCACCGCTCGGGGCCGCATAACCTGGAGAGGTACGACCCGCGGCCTCAGGCCCAGCCCCAGGAGAGCATCCGTGTACTTCACCGACCGAGGCATCGAGGAACTCGAGAAGCGACGCGGCGAGGAGGAGGTCACCTTCGAGTGGCTCGCCGAGCAGCTGCGGACGTTCGTCGATCTCAACCCGGACTTCGAGGTGCCCGTGGAGCGTCTGGCCACGTGGCTGGCGCGGCTGGACGACGAGGACGACGAGTAGGGGTCGAGCCGGTCGCGGTGTTTCTCATGGACGCACCCCGGCCGGCATCGCGTGACGTTCCGGGCGGGCTCTCGGCGGCCCGACACTCACGGCACTCGCCGACTGCCGGGCTCCGGGACGCCCGACCCGACCTGTTCGGCCGCCCAGGCAGGAGGCGGGCCGACTGTCGTCCTCCGACATCGCCATGAGCCCACGAGCCGCGAGTCACGAGCGGCGAGTCACGAGCCGCGTGCTGTCACCCCGCTGCCCTGCGGAAATGCGCCGCCACCCGGGTGAGGGGTCGTCCGGGGTGAGTTCGGGGGGGCAACGGTACGCCCATGTGCGCGAGGACCGCCGGCATGCTCCAGTCGTCGCCGGCGCCTGGCGCGGGTGAGCTGAACGGAAGCGCTCAGGAGATGCGCGGCGGAGCGCGGGACCCGGGCGCGGCCCGGCACAAGTGTCTTGACTTTCCTCGACCACGACATATCGTGAATGAAGAGAGACGCGATATGGCGCGTCGAATCGGGGAGGTCCGCATCATGTCCGAGTGGTCCGTCACGGAGCCTAGGAAGCTCACCTTCGACGAGCCGGTGATCGACCTCCACGTGCGCCTGGTCAACGGAACGGTGAACGTGGTGGGCACGGACGAGGGTCCCGCCCGTCTCGAGGTCTCCGAGATCGAAGGGCCGCCCCTGGCGGTGACCCAGCAGGACGGCACCCTGACGGTGGCTTACGAGGACCTGCCCTGGAAGGGCTTCCTCAAGTGGCTGGACCGCAGAGGCTGGCGCCGCAGCGCGGTGGTCTCGCTGGCCGTCCCGGCCGGTACGCGGGTCGAGGTCGGCGTGGTGGGCGCGGCCGCGGTGGTCTCCGGGATCGAGGGGTCCTCGGCCGTCAAGGGGGTCACCGGGGACACGACCCTCGTGGGACTCTCCGGCCCGGTCCGCGCCGACACGGTCTCGGGAAGCGTGGAGGCCCAGCACGTGACCGGCGACCTGCGGTTCAACTCCGTCTCCGGCGACCTCACGGTCGTCGAGGGCTCCGGCTCCTCCGTGCGGGCCGAGTCGGTGAGCGGCTCCATGATCGTCGACCTCGACCCGGACGGCCCCACGGACGTGCGGCTGACCAGCGTCTCGGGCGAGATCGCCATCCGGCTGCCGTACCCGGCGGACGCGGAGGTCGAGGCCAACACGGCGAGCGGCGCCGTGACCAACGCTTTCGACGATCTTCGGGTGCACGGCCAGTGGGGCGCCCACAAGATCACGGGACGCCTCGGCGCGGGCAACGGCACACTGCGGGCCACCACCGTCTCCGGCTCCATCGCCCTGCTGCGCCGCCCCGCCGCCGAGGACGAGGGCGACGAACCGCGGGAGGACCCGCGGCCCGGCACCGGCGGTTCACCGACCGGCCCGGCCGACGATCCGCAGGCCGGTTCGGGAGACAATTCCGTCTCCGACCGGGGCGCCGACGCCACCAGCGTCCCGGCCGACGGCACGACCGACAAGAAGGTGCTCTGACATGCCCCCCGTCTTCGCCCACGGCCGCCTCCGCCTCTACCTGCTGAAGCTGCTGGACGAGGCCCCGCGACACGGCTATGAGGTGATCCGCCTTCTGGAGGAGCGCTTCCAGGGGCTGTACGCACCGTCGGCGGGCACGGTCTACCCGCGCCTGGCCAAGCTGGAGGCCGAGGGCCTGGTCACACACACCACCGAGGGCGGCCGCAAGGTCTACTCGATCACGGACGCCGGCCGCGCCGAACTGGCCGACCGCAGCGGCGAGCTGGCCGACCTGGAGCTGGAGATCCGGGAGTCCGTCGCCGAACTGGCCGCGGAGATCCGCGCCGACGTCCGCGGGGCCGCCGGCGACCTGCGCCGCGAGATGCGCGCGGCGGCCACCGAGGCCGGCCGTGGCACCGGCACGGGATCCGGCGGAGCTGAGGACACCCCCCTCGGGGACTTTGCGAACCGCGGCGACAAGGAGGCCTGGCGGATCGCGAAGGAGGAGATGCGGCGCGCCAGGCAGGAGTGGAAGGAACAGGCCAGGCGTGCCAAGGACGAGAGCCGCCGCGCCCGCGAGGAGGCCCAGCGCGCCCGCCGCCAGGCCAAGGAGGCCCAGGAACAGGCTCGCGCCCAGGCACAGGAGCAGGTGCAGCGCATCGCCCGCCGGGTCCAGGACCAGGTACAGGACCACTTCACGCGCGGCGACTGGCCGACGGGACTACGTGAAGGCCTGAGCGAACTCGCCAAGGAAGTCGGTGAGTTCGGAAAGGACTACGGCAAGGACTTCGGTTTCGACTGGCCGGGCACCGGCAGGCCGGCCTCGCAGCCGACGCCCTCACAGCCCGTCACCGAGGACTTCCCGGCCGCCTACGAACCGGCTTGGGCCCACGAGGACGCCACCGACTCGACCGGAGACCCCGCCCGCGACCTGGACCGCCTGCTCGACCGCTTCCGGGACGACATCCGCGACGCGGCCCGCGACCACGGCGTCACCCCCGGCCAGCTGCGCGACGCCCGCCGCCACCTCTCGACCGCCGCGGCCCACATAGGGGCGCTGCTGCGCGTCCCCAGGGAGTAGCCGGGCCGGGGGCACCGGCCGGGACGCCCCCCTCACCCGGCCTTGGCCGCGCCACCCCCGTACAGCACCCGCGTCAGGGACTCGTACGTCACCCCGTGGTCGGCCAGGACCTCGGCCGGCACACCGGGGCGCACGGTCAGCGCCAGCAGAATGTGCTCGTCACCGATGTGCCGGTCCCGCTGGGCGAGGGCGACCCGCAGGGACTGCTCCAGCACCCCCTTGGCGGCCCGCCCGAAGGAGGGCCGCCCCGACCACCACCGCTTGTCCTGCGTGTCACCGGCCATGGCGCCGACCCCGTGCACCTCCTCCACCCGGGCCACGATCTCCGCCACGTCGATCCCGAGCCCGGCGAGCGCGTCAGCCTCGGCCTGCGACAGACCGGCACGGCGCCGGGCCTCCCGCAGCGCCTCCCGCACGGACTCCTTCCGCTCAGCGAGCCCCAGGGCGGTGAGCGCGAAGGACCCCCGGCTGCCCTCACGGTCGAGGAGAGCGAGCAACAGATGCTCCGGCTCCACACACTGCCCACCACCGTCCCCCTCCACGTGGGCGAACGCGCTCTTCACCACGTCCCGGGCGTCTTTCGTGAAGCGCTCGAACATCAATGCCTCCCGTACTTCTTGTGCACGGCCTGCCTGCTCACACCGAGTTCGGTGGCGATCTCCTGCCACGACCAGCCGTGGTTGCGCGCGTTGCGCACCTGCACGGATTCCAGCTGTTCCAGCAGCCGGCGCAGCGCGGCGACGGCCCGCAGGCCGACCCGTGGATCACGGTCACCCGCACGCTCGGCCAGATCGGTTGCTTCGGTCATGACGTCAACCTACGTTGACACCCTACTTTCGTCAACCCTGATTGACATGCAAAACGGTCGGCCCGAGAACGGACCGACCGTCGACCAAACCGCCGCGAAACTCACTCAGGGATTCGTCAGCACGACCTTCCCGAACTGCTCACCGGAAGCCAGCCGTTCGAAGCCCTCACGCGCCCGGTCCATCGGCAGCACCTCGTCGATGACCGGCCGCACACCGGTGGCGGCACAGAACGAGAGCAGGTCCTCCAGCTCGTCCTTGGTGCCCATCGTGGACCCCACGATCTTGAGCTCGAGGAAGAAGACCCGGGTCAGCTCGGCGTGCGAGGGCCGGTCGCCGCTGGTGGCACCGGAAATCACCAGCGTGCCGCCGGGCTTCAGCGACTTCACCGAATGCGACCACGTGGCAGCGCCGACGGTCTCGATCACCGCGTCGACCCGCTGCGGCAGGCGCGCCCCGGACTCCAGCGCCTCCACGGCCCCCAGCTCCACGGCCCGCTTCCGCTTGGCCTCGTCCCGGCTGGTGGCGAAGACCCGAAGACCGGCGGCCTTGCCCAGCACGATCGCGGCCGTGGCGACACCACCGCCGGCGCCCTGCACGAGCACGGAGTCGCCGGGGCGGACACCCGCGTTGGTGAACAGCATCCGGTAGGCGGTCAGCCACGCCGTCGGCAGACAGGCGGCCTCCTCGAAGGAGAGCTCCTTGGGCTTGGGCAGGATGTTCCACGTCGGCACGGCGACCTGCTCCGCGAACGTGCCCTGGTACCGCTCCGTGAGGATGGAACGAGGCTCCTTGGGGCCGACCCCGTGCCCGCTCTGTCCGATCACGGAGTGCAGGACGACCTCGTTGCCGTCCTCGTCGACACCGGCGGCGTCACAGCCGAGGATCATCGGCAGCTTGTCCTCCGCGAGGCCTACGCCGCGCAGGGACCAGAGGTCGTGATGGTTGAGGGAGGCGGCCTTGACCGTGACGGTGCTCCAGCCGGGGCGAGACTCGGGAGCCGGGCGCTCTCCCAACTCCAGGCCGGACAGCGGCTGGTCGCGGTCGATTCGGGCGGCGTAGACAGCGAACATGACCTTGACGATAGGTTCCCGACCGGCCGCCGCGAAACCACCGCCCCGTGTGAGACATGCCCTCTTGCCAGGTGCGGAACGTTGATGGCGGGGCTCTGGGACATCGCGCAGCTCGGCGCTTCGAGGTACTCGGCGTCTTCGCTGGGGTCGGGTGGGTACGCAGCCCGGCGCAGCGGGGTGCCGCTGCGCCCACCCGTGCCGCCCCAGCGGCACGACTGCCCGCAGCTAAGCGGGAACGCGCCCGCAGCCGCCGTGTCACGGAAGGGGACGTGTCGGGGGGTGTCCGCCCGCAGCGGTTGGCGCGTCAACGGACGGTTAGTCGGTGTCCGAGTCCATCGCGCCGTTCCGAGGAC